>CAZQXU010000010.1:0-13647 GCA_964597385.1 uncultured Nitrosopumilaceae archaeon
TAAAAAATAGTCAAGAAGGACAAATCATCATTCAAGCATTATTGTTAATTGATGTGGGAGTATTCTTTTTGGTATTATTCATCATCCGACAATCGTTGTTGCCTTTAGGATTAATCACAAATGCACTTTCAGAAATAAAAGAAGGAACATATGGAAAAAAAATAGAATACAGTAAGACGGATGAAGTTGGAACATTAGTAGACACATTTAACGTCATGTCAAACACGATTAAAGAAAAGGATGAACAAACTAAGAGAACAGATATTGCAAAAGATGAATTTTTAGCAATGATTACTCATGAATTAAAAACGCCATTAGTACCTATTCAAGGATATGCAGATATTTTACTAAGTGAACATTTAGGAAAGTTAACAGACAAACAAAAAGAAAGAATTAACATCATAAAAACAAGTTCAGAGACATTACTATCAATCATATCAGATTTACTTGATGCTCAAAAATTAGAATTAGGTCAACTTAGAATGAAAAAAGAAAGACATAATATTAAAAATACCATCGTGGAAGCACTAGAAGATTTCGAGCCGGAATTTGAGAAAAAGAAAATAATAAAAATCACTGATCTACAAGATGTCCAAATTGATTATGATCCAGCAAGAATAAAACAAGTTCTTACGAATTTAATCAAAAATAGCTTAAACGCAATACAACCAGAAGTTGGAAAAATTGAAATCATAATGAAAATTCTACCACATGATATTCAAATTAATATAAAAGATAACGGAATCGGAATACCATTAGAAAAACAGCAAGACTTGTTTAAGAAATTTTATCAGGTTGATGCAACATTAACAAGAGAAAAAGGAGGCAGTGGTTTAGGATTAGCCATATGTAAAGGAATAGTTGAAAGTCATGAAGGTACGATTTCTGTGAAAAGTATTCCAAATCAGGGAGCGGAATTTACAATAACTCTTCCTAAAAATTCACAGTCGGCAAAGTCACCAATTGAGATTAGTTAAAGAAAACAAACTTTCTTAACTAAAATCACTCACTCTCTCTAAAAAATGGATTTTTTAGAATTAAAAATGATGAATCAAAATACTCACACCGATGAAAAAAATGATGAATTTTATGAAAATTGTGCAATATATTTCGAATTTCTACGTAAAAAGGGATGCACTGATTATAATTTTGAAGACGAGTATTATTTTACCATGCCTGCCATATCAAATCATTGATTCAAAATTAGGTTAATTGCATCAATTCAATATAAAATAAATTCTCATTAAAGAATCAATATCGAAATACGTCATATAGATTGTAAAAGTCAGACACAACAAAAAGAACATACAACAAATAAGAATAACAATCAACAACATGCCAGATAATGAGAACATGAATAAAGAATTAGAAATAATAAGACAAAATGTCAAAATATGCACTAAATGCAATCTTTCCACAACAAGAATGAATTCAGTACCAGGAAAGGGAAATTTCAAAGCTGATGTAATTTTTGTAGGAGAGGCACCTGGAAAAAATGAAGATCAGAAGGGCGAGCCATTTGTAGGAATAGCTGGCCAAAGACTCAACAACGCATTAGAAAATGCTGGGATATCCAGAGAATCAATTTACATCACAAATATTGTGAAATGCAGACCACCAAAAAACAGAGTTCCTTTAATTTCTGAAAGAGATGCATGCAATAATTATCTTCAAAAAGAGATAGCAATAATAAAACCAAAAATAATTTGCATTTTAGGAAACACTGCATTTAACTCAATTTTAGGAGGTTCCGAAATTATAAAATATAGAGGAAAAATTGTAAAAAAAGACAAACAGTTTTATTTTTTGACAGTTCATCCAGCTGCAACAATTTACAATCAAGAGTTAATCACAGTATTAAAAGAAGACATCATAAAATTATTTGATTTAATCAGAGAGTTAAAAAATAACAAACAAATTTCAATAGACATTGACTATACTACCTAGAACATTTTATACAAAAGATACTGTTACAGTAGCAAAAAATTTACTAGGAAAAAAAATAGTTCGAAAAGTAGGCAAAAATGAAATATCAGGAATAATAATAGAAACTGAAGCGTACAGACATAAAGATGACCCAGCAAGTCATGCATTTAGAAATATTACTGAAAGAAACAAAGTGATGTTTGGAGAAGTTGGGAAAGCGTATGTCTATTTTACGTATGGAATGCATTATTGTTTTAACATCGTTGCAAAAAATTCAAAATTTGAGGCAGGAGCTGTATTGATCAGAGCAATCACGCCTGAAAAAGGAATAAAAATTATGGAAAAAAATAGAGGCATAAAAGATTCAAAAAGATTAACAGATGGACCTGCAAAATTGACTCAAGCATTAGGAATTACAAAAAAACATTACGGACTAGATCTAACAATAAATTCAGAATTATTTATTACAGACGGGATAAATGTATCAGACAAAATTATTGCTAGCCCAAGAATTGGTATTAAAAATGCTACAGATAGATTATGGAATTTTAAAACTACAATACAGTGAATTTATTTTTCATTGTTTTCATCTAATGTCCAAGGTACAAATCGCCCCAAAATTTTTTCCCAATTTAATCTCAAAAGTAAAACAACAACAACAGTCATCATGACTCCAAATAAAATAATTCCAACATATACAGTAGTTACATCAGTAATATCTTCAAGATATGGTTGTACTAGTGACATTCCAAGATGATGAGAAATAAATACAACCGAATAGCTAAGAACCAATTTACCAGTAAGTGTAGCTATGAAAAATCGTTTGGGATTATATTTTGCAAGTCCTAATGGAACATAAATCAAGTCATCAGGTATAGGGGTTGCAGCTGCAAAAAATGCTGCACCTGCACCATATCGTTTTACTAATCTTTCAAATGGTCGCATTCTCTTTCTAGTTTTTTCACTGATAATACGACGCCCTTGATAACTCACATAAAAGATAATTTGTTTTGCAGCTGTTGCAGCTAGTGCAGAAAGAATTGCCAACACATGAAGATCAAATTGATCACCTACAGACATTGAGGCAAGAAAAATAAATCCCGGTAGAGGGATAAAAGGGATTAAAGAACCAAAAAAATTAACCAACACCAAGCCAAGATACCCAATTTCGGGAGCAAATGGAAAAATTGCTGAAAAATCCACAAAACAATCATCAAACAGGCATTATTTATTAAAAGCGAACTGAAAATTATTTTTCAAAATGTACCACAATCATTAAAATATCATCTTTTTACAACAAAACAGATGATAAAAAAAGAGTATGTAAAAATCTGCGATGAAATATCAGGAATTAGTCCATTTATTAGATTTGTAGGCATAGTTGGAAAGGGAGGAGAGCTCTTGGCATACAAAAGAAGGCCTGAGTTGATCCCACTTTTAGATGCAAAAAATACCCAGTATCAGTTTTCACACATTGCAATAAAAACAGACTTGGAGGAATTCTTTGATAAAAATCTTGGAGAAGTAGAATTTGTATGGGAAGAAAGAAAGAAAGTTCAGACAATATCATTTGCGATTAAAAAAGTTCGAGTGTGGATATCAATTGATAAAAAAGTAATTCGTTCAGAGATGCTACGAATAATTGATTCGTGCTTACCAATTGTAAAAAAATATGCAAAGGCATAAACTACAATTTACAAAAACTACGTTTGAAAATACAACCATTAACTTTTTTAGAATATTTATTTAAAGAAATCTATGGAAGAAATCGATGAAATTAAAGAAGTAATAAATAAAATAAACATGAGAAATTCAAATACTAAAGATTATCAAAAAATGAAAATCGAAGAGTTAAGTGAAAATATTAGAGAGGTAATGAAATTTCAACAAGATATAATTCAAAGAATTGAAGATTTTGAGGTAAAAGGACTACAACAAGATTTGACAAATTATGCAAAAACAATTTGCAAAAATACAACAGAAAGAGAGATATTAAAAATTCAAGATGTGTATCTAAAAAAAATAGAAACAGAATATCTCAAATAAGAAATTACGACTGGTCATCATATAACCAACATCGAACATAGCCAGTTTCTGTTTTAAATTTAGGTGGAACCATTTTACATTTATCTATTGCAAGTGGGCACCTTTCAATAAATCTACATTGAGTCGCAGGTTCCAAAAGACTTGGAGGATTACCTTTGATGTATTTAGGAATATTTCCTTTTAATGTTGGAATTGATTCCAGTAATCCCTGAGTGTAGGGGTGTTTTGGATTTTTGTAAATTTCATAAGATGAACCAAACTCAACCATTTGGCCACCATACATGATTCCAATTTTATCAGCAATTTCAGATAAAACTGCCAAATCATGTGTGATTAACATAATAGACATTCCTTCTTTTTTGAGTTTTTTCAAGAGGTTAATAATTTGAGCTTGAATTAAAACATCAAGTGCAGTCGTAGGTTCATCAGCAATTACAAATTTCGGTTCAAGCAATAATGCCATAGCAATTATCACTCTTTGCTTCATTCCCCCACTTAGCTCATGAGGATATTTTTTTAAAATAATATCATTCAAACTGACAGAATGTAGTGCGTTTAGAATTGTATCATCAAAGTTTCCTGTAAAATTATGTTGCTTTAGAACTTCAATGAATTGTTCCCGAATGGTAAACACAGGATCAAGAGAATTCATAGCTCCTTGAAATATCATTGAAATTTTTTTCCATCTGAATTTTCTAGTAAATTCAGATTCAGATATTTCCAATATAGAAGTACCATCTAAAATTATTTTGCCATTTGCTTTACCTCCTAAAAGCATTCTCATAATAGAAAGACCCAAAGTACTTTTTCCACAAGCACTTTCACCTGCAATACCTATAGATTCACCATCAGTTAAATTAAAATCGACATCATCAACTGCATATACTGAACCCTTTGAAGTACTGTATTGAGCTGAAAGCCCAGTGACAATCATTACCACACATTTAGTAAAATCAAACTAGAATTTCTGTCTTGCACTAAATAATTAAAAAATTTAGCCATAAAAAACATCACCATAATTTACCATATTTTTGTAATGATGTTTTGGCATCACCAATCAAGGTATCTAATGTATGAGTATCATAATTTGCGCCTGTAAAATCAGTGCCAGCAAGAAGTGCACCATCAAAGTTAGTATGTCTTAGATTCACTCCGCTAAGATTTGCATTAGTTAAATTAGCACTCCTCAAATCAGCATAAAATAAGTCAGCCCCTCTGAGGTCAGCATCCTGAAGATCTGCACCATATAGTTCGGCGTCCCAGAGTTTTGCATTTGAAAGATTTGTACTTCTCATATTAGCACCTCGTAGTTTGACATAAAATAGGATTGCATTATGGAGGTTAGCCTCGCTTAAATCACTACTACTTAAATCAGCATTATGGATATCTCGATTCTGAAGATCAATACCACACATAATTGAATCTGACAGATTTCTTCCAATAAGATCCTCATAATCAAAATTAATGTTGGTAAGATTTCGTTTTCTAAAAACATCAGATGAATTCATAGTATACAATGTAACAAATGATAGTACATTTGAATTTAGGTAAAAACAATAATAGAGAATCAAGGTTGTTTTTTACTAAGGCGATCAGTTAACCAGATTTGTTTAGACAGACAAATAATTCAAAGATCAGCAGTTGATTCGCTAAGGGATATAAACAACTTTACAGAAAGAAAAAAATCGATTCAAATGAAACTACCAATATGTAATTTTGATGCAAAAAATGCAGTACTTTGCCCAAAATGTGAAAACAATGTAGAAGCAGGAATAATTACAAAGGCAGATGCAGATGCATCAATTATTCTTGCAAAGTTAGCAAAATCAAATCCGACAATTGATAAATTTTCACTTTATTCATGTAAAGAATTCAATGGAAATTATGTACTAGCGTTAGCCAAAAATGACATTATGGTGATTCGACAAAGTCGTGTACTCTATAGATTACTTCAAGATCAATTCAAAGGAAAGATATGGCTTGTAGAAGCTGATGAAGATGACAAAAAATTCATAGAAGACTTGTTTTTTCCAACAAAAATTTTGTCAATTAATTCAGTTTGGGCGCCTGGGGGAGTTCAAAAGACAAAGGCAGTTGTATCTGGAAAATGGACCCCAAGATTTCCAATCGATACAAACAAAATAATTCAAATCGTCAAAAATGCCCGAAACCTTGACATTGAGATAGAATTTGAAGAAAAAAGACGGTGAAAATAGTGGGATTTGTTAAAACTCATGACATTAAAGAATTAGACACCACACTCATTGGAAAAGAAGTGGTGCTTGGTGGATGGGTTGAGGATCTCCGAAAATTAGGAAAAATGACATTTATCACACTAAGAGATGTTTCCGGAATTTCTCAAATCATAGTAAAGGGTGAGTTAAATGACAATCTAGGGGAAATAAATCGTCAAAGCGTAATTAGCGTAAAAGGGATAGTACAAGAAACAAAGGCGAGAGATTTTGCTTTTGAAATAAAAGCAGATGAAATAGAAGTTTTAGCAAAAGCTGTACATCCACTTCCAGTTGATCCAATTGGAAGACTTGAAAGCAACATCGACACAAGATTGAATCATCGTGCATTAGATATGAGAAATCAGAAAACTGCATCAATTTTCAAATTACGACATTTTGTTTTAGAAACATTACGTAAAACTTTGTCAGAAAAAAAATTTATTGAAATCACAACTCCAAAAATAATTGGTAGTGCAAGTGAAGGAGGTGCAAATTTATTCTCATTAGATTATTTTGGTAAGACTGCATATCTTGCGCAAAGTCCACAATTATACAAAGAACAAATGACAATAGGATTAGAAAGAGTGTATGAGATTTCAAATTTTTACAGAGCTGAAAATTCACATACAGGTCGTCATCTTAGTGAATTTACAAGTGTAGACATCGAAGCTGCGTTTATGGATTACAATGATGTAATGGATATTTTAGAATCACTAGTAACGGAAGTGTACAAAGTAACTTCTGAGAAATGCAAAAAAGAACAAGAAGAGATCGGACATGTAATTGAAATTCCAAAATCTCCTTTTGAAAGAATAACATACACTCAAGTTATTGAAGAATTAAAAAAAGCCGGAGAAAAAGTAGAATTTGGCGATGACTTACTTGATTCACATCTAAGAATAATAGGAAAGAATCATCCAGGATTTTATTTCTTAATAGATTGGCCAATGAAGCTTAAACCATTTTACATTAGAGAAAAAGACGAAGACCCAAAATTGTCACGCTCATTTGATCTTCAATTTGGATATCTAGAGTTATCCTCAGGAGGAACCAGACTTCACAATACAGACATACTAAAAGCCAGACTCAAAGAACAGGGTCTTGATCCTACTCAATTTACTGATCATCTTCAGACATTTGATTGGGGAATGCCTCCACATTCAGGTTGGGGAATGGGTTTAGATAGATTGATGACTACATTAATTGGCATAGATAATGTTAGAGAGGTTGTGCTGTATCCAAGAGATCCAGACAGATTGAATCCATAAATTCAGATTTTTATTATAAAACAACAATAGAAATTACATGATAGAACAAACTGATGCAAAAAAAGTAGTTGAAGTGATAGGAAATAATCTGATAGGAGTCTCACATGATTCCAATAGCTTTCAAAAACTGCCAGATTCTTTTTGGGGTTATTTTGCAAGAGGACACGATGCAAAAGGGACGTTTGGTGTGATAGTCACTTATTCAGAAGACGGAAAGGATGTAGACGAGTTAATCAAAATGTATGAAGAGTGGGCTAACAAAAATAAAAATAAAGAATCCAAATGAATTATTTGGTTTCCTTTAAGAGCTTTCTATACTCATGACACTCTTTACAGATTGGCTTTCCCTTATATTTTGGATTTCCATCAGTAATTTTTAAAGTGCCTTGACTTATTTTACAAATAACACAAACAACCATTATCATATGTTAGAATATACAATTTATAAAAATTGGCAATTTGTTTAATTATGAAATCAGGTAACTTTTACAATATAATCAATAACTCTGAAAGTGGAGAAATAAGTTAACAAAATAGGCATAAACAATCTTTAAAGTTTTGAAAAATGCCAACCAGATAATCAAATTATTTACACATTTGAGATGTTAATTAAAAACAAGAGCATATAATATGGATGTAAATCATCAAGCATTTTTGTGGATGGTAAAAACGCAGAAAAAAATTCACGAGGAATATATCGAACGAATATCTAAAACATACTAGTAATTGCTTGAGTAAATTCAGATGTAGATTTTGTACCACCTATATCTTTAGTTTTAACACCGGTTTTTACTAAATTAAAAATGGTAGATTCTAATTTTTTTCCAACTTCAAGACATTTTGAATCATTATTTTTTGCACCAAGCCAATCAAGCATCATTTTAATGGATAAGAGAAATGACGATGGATTTGCAATATTCTTTCCAGCAATATCAAATGCAGCCCCATGAACTGGTTCAAACAACGCAAAATTATCGCCAATGTTTGCTGCAGGTGCCATGCCTAATCCACCAACAACTTGAGAAGATTCATCAGATAAAATATCGCCAAACAAATTAGTAGTCACTATAACATCAAATTGTTCAGGTTGACGAATTAGATTCATTGCGCATGCATCAACATACATTTGTTCAAATAAAATATCAGGATAATTTTTTGAAACTTCGGTGCAGGATCTAGCAAATAACCCATCAGTAATTCGCATAACATTTGATTTATGAACGCATGTAACTTTTTTCATAGAATTTCGTTGTTTTGCAGTTTCAAATGCATACTTTGCAATTCTCTTAGAGGCATTTTCTGAAATAATTCTTAATGCAACAGCTGAATCCCCCAAACTAAATTCTTTACCAGTGTAAAGATCCTCCGTATTTTCTCTAACAATCACCATGTCGATATCATCTCGCAGTGCAGGCATGTGTGGATATGATTTTGCAGGTCTGATGTTGGCATACAAATCAAGCATCCTTCGTAAAACAACAATAACATCAGCGGCAGATTCGCCAACTGGGGCCTTCAAACAGGCATCGGATTTTTTTATTATGTCAACCGTTTCATCAGGTAATGCTTTACCAGTTTCTTTAAGAGATTTATCGCCAGCAGATAATTTTGTAACATTGAATTTTAATCCAAGCTTGTCATTTATGGCATTAATCACAGAAACTGCAGACTCGGATAATTCAGGACCAATTCCATCACCAGTAATTAATGAAATTTCATACATAATAGAACATTATATCAATACAATTTTAGGATTATCTTACCTGTTTTTCCTGAAGCATTTTTTTGAGCATTATCCTATTAATTGCATCAATCACTGCCTTGACAGATGTTGTTACAATATCTTCACCTACTGATTTTGCGGATACCTTGTTTCCAAAAGCATCTTCTACTTTTACGGTAACCTCACATAATGCACTAGAACCACCAGAAATTGATGCCAATCCATAATCTTTAATTCTAATTTCAGAAATCTTTCCAGTAATTTTTTGAATGGCGTTTAATGCAGCATCTACTGGACCGACTCCATAATCAGTTCCAATGTGATCCTGACCATCGATGTTTAATTTTACAAATGCATAAGGCATTGTTCCAATTCCAGTTGAAACTGAAAATCCAGTTAGCTGAACAATTCGTTTAAGTTCTTTTTCTCCCAATACATCACTTGCAATTGATAGTAACTCAACATCTGTGATCTGTTTTCCAGCATCACCTAATGTTTTGACTTTATCTAAGATTTGTTTAGATTGTTCTTCGGTAGGTTTTACGCCATATTCTGCAAGCATTGCATTCATTCCATGAATTCCAGCATGTTTTCCAACTTGGAGCCATCGCTTTCTTCCAACTAATTCAGGACTGATTGGCTCGTATGTGAGGGGATTGCTTAAAACACCATGTGTATGAATCCCTGATTCATGACCAAATGCGTTTGTTCCAACTATTGCTTTGTTTGGTTGAACTATAATTCCTACAGTCTTTGAGATGAATCGTGATGTATCATAAATTAATTCAGATTTGATATTAGTCTCATATTTTTTCTCAAATGGAAGACATTTCAAAGCCATTGAAAACTCTTCTAATGAAGCATTACCTGCTCTTTCTCCAATACCATTAATTGTTACATGTGCACAAGAAGCTCCAGCGTGAATTCCCGCTAATGAATTTGCAACTGCTAATCCAAAGTCATTATGACAGTGAACACTTACCGGAAGTTTTGTGACCTCCACAGTATCTTTTGTTAATGCAGCCATGTATTCAGGAGTAGAATATCCAACAGTATCAGGAATGTTAACTCTGTCAGCACCTGCTTTTGCAACATCACCAAATACTTTTTTTAAGAATTCTCTATCAGTTCTAGTAGCATCTTCTGCTGAAAATTCTACTTGAAGACCTCTTGATTTTCCATATTCTACTGCCTCTATTGCTTTTTCAAGTGCTTGTTCTCTTGTCATTTTGAGTTTGTATTGTAAGTGAATATCAGAAGTTGCAATGAATGTGTGAATGTAATTTAATCCTGCATCAACTGCTGAATCAATATCATTTTTAATGGTTCTAGTCAACCCTGCAATCTCACAGGATAATCCTTCAGCTGCAATCATTTTAACAGCTTTGAATTCACCAGATGAAATTACTGGAAATCCTGCCTCAATTGCATCAACTCCTAATTCATCTAATTTTTTTGCAATTGCTAATTTCTGATCTGGTGACAAAGAGACCCCAATTGTTTGTTCTCCGTCTCTTAATGTTGTATCAAAAATTCTAATCTTCATGCTCCGCTCCTCTGTAAAGCAGCAACACCAGTTCTTGCAACATCAATGATTCCAAATGGTTTTACCAATTCTTCAAATGCTCTAATTTGATCAGGGGTGGCAGTCAATTCTACCATCATGGAGTCTTTTCTGACATCATGAATTTTACCACCATAAGCATTTGCTAATTTGTTTACTTCCATACTATCATTAGCATTACCAAGTTTTATCTTAAAAATACTTAGTTCGCGATATACTGTTTTGTGCTCATCTAAATGCCTTACTTCTAATGTATCAATCATTTTATCAAGCTGCTTTACAATTTGTTCAACTTGTTTTTCATCACCGTATGTTGTAATTGTCATTCTAGAGTATTCAGGATTATCAGTGACACCTACAGAGATGCTATCAATGTTGAAGTTTCTGGATCTGAAAAGATGAGTAACTTTAAACAAGATTCCTGGTTTGTTTTCAACTAATAAAGTAAGAATTGCCCACATGATTATCACTAAGATGGTAAAATCATATCCGCGAGAGAAGTTCCTGGAGCAACAAATGGTAATACATCTTCTTCAGGGTCAATTGGAATATCAATTACAGTTGCAACATCACTTTTCAATGCTGTCTTAATTGCCTTATCTAATTCATCCATCGATTGTGCACGTATGCCTTGGGCACCATATGATTCTGCTAGTTTTACATAATCAGGACATTTTCCTTGATCAACTCCTATCATTCTTCTATTGTAGAAAGTTCTTTGCCATTGTGCAACCATTCCCAATGTAAAATTATTTAATAGAAATACAATGACTGGGATATCTTCTAACACTGCAGTTGCAAGTGAGTTTTCGGTCATACTAAAACTACCATCACCTGCAATATCCACGACAGGAACGTCTGGCCTTGCAACTTTAGCACCAATTGCAGCAGGAAATCCCCATCCCATTGTTCCAAGTCCAGTAGAGCTAAAGAAAGTACCAGGTTGAATTACATCATAAAATAATGATGCCCACATTTGATGTTGACCTACCTCAGTAGTTACAATAGAATCGTGAGGTAAAACTTCTCTAAGTTTTCTTAATATTTTTGCAGCTCCCATTTCACCTGGATGTAATTTCAAATGTTCTTTCCAGTATGCTTTAGTTTCTTTTACATGTTTAATCCAAGTATTTTCTTCATTTCTTTTAACAGCTTTTTGCATAAGCATTTTGACCATTATTCTAAGTGATGCTCGCACATCCCCTACTACTGCAACAGAGGTTGTTTGATTTTTACCGATTTCAGCTGGGTCTACATCCATGTGAATAATTTTTAATCGCTTCTCAAATGCTTCAAATGTTCCAACAGATCTATCAGAAAATCGAGTGCCTATCGCTAAAACACAGTCAGCTTCAGTCATCATTTTATTTGCTTCTGCATGACCATGCATTCCAATTGGTCCTAATGATAATGGATGATTTTCAGGAAATGCGCCCTTTCCTTTGAAAGTAGTAACCACTGGAATCATAAGTAATTCAGCAATTGATTGTAATTCTGCAAATGCTGATGAAATAATTGTGCCACCACCAGCTAGAATAATGGGTCTTTCTGCACTAAGCAACATATCAATTGCTCTTTCAACATGCACGATATCAGGATC
Organism: uncultured Nitrosopumilaceae archaeon; assembly: GCA_964597385.1. Lineage (GTDB taxonomy): Archaea > Thermoproteota > Nitrososphaeria > Nitrososphaerales > Nitrosopumilaceae > Nitrosarchaeum. The sequence goes on from CAZQXU010000010.1 coordinate 12,362, forward strand.
AGTCCACGGATGATATCCGCGAATTTTGAATTCATCAGGAAAAATCATCGATGATTCTTTTTGTTGTACATCCTTTGGGACGTCAATTAAGACTGGTCCTGGTCTACCCGTCTCTGCAATGTAGAATCCTTTTCTAACCATTTCTGGGATGTCTCCCGGAGTTCTTGGTTGAAACGCATATTTTACAACAGGGTTTGCCATACCAATAATATCACTTTCCTGAAAAGCATCCTTTCCAATCATTGCAACTGGAACTTGGCCTGTAACTGCAATCATCGGAGAAGAGTCAGCTTGGGCAGTGGCAATACCAGTTAGAATGTTAGTAGCACCAGGTCCAGATGTAGCAAAACACACACCTGGTTTTCTGCTTACTCTACCAAATCCATCAGCCATATGTGCTGCAGATTGCTCATGTCTTACCAAAATATGTCTAATATCACATCTTGCAAATTCATCGTACATTGGAAGATTTGCACCACCAGGTAAGCCAAATACTTCTTTGACACCTTCTTTCTCCATAGCTACCATCAATGCTCTGGCGCCTGTCATAGTTTCCATTTTATTCAATCAAATCTTTCTCCATAATTTTAATGTGTTAAAATTCTGAGCACGTTTTACAGCACTAGATTAACTAGTGATAAAACACCCAACTTGTAACTTGTCTTTGTGCTCATTGAAATTCAAAAGTATTGTGACATAGATAATTAATAAAGATTATCAGAAAAGTACCAGTGTTTTTAGACGTAGTTACTCCAGAAGACTTAAACTGATAATTTCTTACATCATAAATGGCAATTTTGTCTGAAAATGAAGAGATTATTAGAATAATTGAAACACTTTTTGAATCAGGAAAAACAAAGGACTTTACATCACTTAGAGATATTCATCTTAACGATTCTAAATTTTCAAGTTTTAGTGACTTACCACCATATGATCTAAAAGATTATCAAACCACAATTGAATTAGAAGAATTAAGATTTGTAAGTATTTCAGATTATGACTATCAAATAAAAAATCCAAAGATTAGTGTATTTGGAGATACCGCAGTAGTTGCATTAGAATTAAAACAAAAAGGAATGTTAGTGGACAACAAAGCATTCACAGGAGAACATATTTCAATTGATGGGAGAGCGACTTTCGTGTTGATAAAGCATCCAACGTGGAAAATTGCACATATTCATTTATCCAAAATATAAAATTATTTTTTATTTTCCACAGGTTTGTTTTGATTAGGTTTGTTTTGATTAGGTTTGTTTTGATTAGGTTTGTTTTGATTAGGTTTGTTT
>CAZQXU010000010.1:13747-20968 GCA_964597385.1 uncultured Nitrosopumilaceae archaeon
TGATTAGGTCTTTCATTACGTAGTGATTGATATAATTTGTAAGCTTGATCAACATTTGAATTTCCATGTACGATAGATCTCACTGCTCTAATCATTGCTACCGGATTATCAGATTGCCAGATATTTCGGCCCATATCTACACCTACGGCGCCTCCTTTGATTGCATTATATGTTAATTGTAAAGCATCTCTTTCAGGGATCTTTTTTCCACCTGCAACGATTATTGGAACAGGGCAAGATTGAACTACTTTTTCAAAATTTTCACAATAGTATGTTTTAACAATATGAGCCCCTTGTTCAGCAGCAATTCTACATGCCAATGAAAGATATCTAGCATCTTTGCCAAGCTCTTTGCCTACGGCAGTAACTGCAAGTACAGGAATCCCATATTCTTCAGCTTCATTAACCAATTTTCCAAGATTTACAATTGTTTGATGTTCATACTTTGAGCCAACAAAGATAGACATTGCAAGAGCACTAGCGTTTAGTCGAATAGCATCTTTGATACTAACTGTGATCTCTTCTTTTGACAAGTCTTCACCAATAATACTTGAACCTCCAGAGACACGTAAAACCATTGGCACATTAGTTGAGGTTGGAACTGAAGTTCGCTGTACACCTCGTGTAAGCATTAAGGAATCACAATATTTCAATAGCGGCGCAATTACTTTTTTTGGGTTTTCTAATTTTTCAGTAGGACCTAAAAAATAACCATGGTCAACTGCCAACATTAATGCACGATTATTTTGCGGTTTAATTATTTGTGAAATTCTATTTTTCAATCCCCAATCCATGACTCTTCGTTTTTGAAAGAATAAAAATACCTTTCTTAAGCCTTTCTTATTTCGTAATAATTATTTTCATTGCATTATCTCCGCTTTTAGCATGATCAAATGCTTTTTGAGACTCTGAAATGGTATATGTATGAGTGACCAATTGCTTTACATCTATCTCAGAAGATTCTATCAATTTGAGAGCTTCCTTAGTATCATTATCAGATGCAGCATAACTTGTCACTAGAGTAATTTCTTTAGAATAAATTTTATTCATATCTAAAATAATTTTAGAGTCCTTAGAAGGAACACCAAACATCATAACAGCACCGCCTTTTCGTACCATGTCTATTGCATCTTCTAATGCCTTTAGACTACTAGTTGCAACAATTGCAACATCTACTCCACGTCCGGCAGTATGTTCTAAAATTTTTTCTCTTCGTTTCTCGTCTAGAGAATGGATTGAATCAGTAATGTTAAATTTTTTTGCAAATTGTAATCGAAATTCATTAACATCAAAGCAGAAAATCCTTGAGAATTTTTTAGATTGAGCAAGCATTACGTGCATCATACCAGTTGGCCCAACACCAAAAATTGCAACAGAGTCTCCTTCATGATAAGAGTATTTTGTCCAGGCTCTGACACAGCATGCTAATGGTTCTATCATTGCAGCTTCTTCAAAACTCATAGAATCAGGAATTTTTAGTACACCACCGTGTTCTACATTCCATTGCGGTACAACATATTCTTCAGATAAACCACATGGGGATAGATTTGTTTCATAATATTTTGGACACATTGTTTCATTACCATGATTACACAAGTGACAAGAATAACATGGTACATGATGATGAGTAAATACTCTATCACCTTTTTTGAATGCAGTAACATTAGAACCAACATCTAGCACAATTCCTGCCGGTTCATGACCTAGTCGCATTGAGGGTTGCCCATATTCTCCAAATACTTTTTCCAGATCAGATCCACAAATTCCACATGCATGCATTTGAACCAAAATATCACCAGAACTCAAAACTGGATGATCTGTTTCGTTAATTGAAATAACTGATGGTTCCTTGACAGATGCAGTTTTCATATCAAAACTTTAGAAGATTGAATATAAGTAGATTAAATTATACGCCAAGTATCTTTTTGAGCATTAATCTATAATCAACTTCAGATTTTTCACTTCCTGCTGAAGGTAGTGTAAAAACTAGAGTTGATTTTGCTGCACGAAGTTCAGTTAGTTCATCATTAATAGATTCAGTCATGTCGTCACTTACCAATACTAATCCAACGTCAGAATCATCAGTCAGTTTTTTGATTTCATCTAATGTCTTTTTAGGAGAATCAGAGATTATTCCAGGTACGCCAGCTAACTGAAAGCTGGTAACAAAGGATTTGCTTCCGACAGTAAATATCTTCACAGAACAAAATTTTGTTTATTCTAATTTAACCCTTTTTGGTAGTTAATGGATCAGGAAAGATTGATTTAGCATAAGATTTCAAAAAGGACATGGTAGAAATTGATAATCAGAAAAATGTCTATTTATTCACTCATGGAAGAATGGATCTACAAGAAAAAGCAATCACAGCCCTAGTCTCAAAAGGATTCTTGAAAGAAAAGATCATCATGGCAGTTCCAAGCAAAGTTGGAAACGTTGGAGATTACATGGCCATGCTTTGGATGCCACCTACACCAGATCATATAAAAATTCAGCAGATAACAAAAGTCGAACAAGTAAAACCAGAAGGGATGATAGGTTTGTGGAAAGGAGTGTCTAAAGATGATATCGATAAAGTTCCTTTATGATAAACTCACTCAACTAAATCCTGCTCCAAACTCATCACCTTTTTGAAGTGGATCACCGGAATCGGAATTTTTTAATTTTAAATAAAGTAACGATTCATAAACCAACTTTAATGAGTCATCTTCATTTAGATTTGAGTTTGATTTTACATTGTCTTTGTATTTTTGAAGTTTCTGAACACTTTGTTCATCAACAGATATTCCATCTTTTTCCATCATTGTTGCAATTTTTTCAATTAATGAATTGTATTGATTCTCATCCATAATTAGTTGGAGTGTTTCCTGGTTATTAACAAGTTCTGATTTATTATTATAAATCATAAATCAATCCCGAAAGAAAATCACCATACTCGTCATCAGAAAAGACAATTTTCTCCATTTTATTTTCTCGTTGAGCTAGATACACAGATTCCAAATGATAACAAGTTGTTTTTTCATTTAATCGTCCAAAATAATATCCGTTACATGAACAATATTGTGCATCAGGATCTAACCAATGCTCCTTGCTTTTTCCTACTACTGTCCAGATCTTTCTTTGGCTGGGTTCAAAGATATGTAATTTAACTCGATTTTCAGAAACAACAGAATTAATTCTCTCAGAATCTTTGGTCACAAGAATTTAATCCAAAGTCCATTGTATATCTTTGATGTTCAAAACAAGAATAATGCCATTAAAACCAATAATGGTTTTAGATGGAGAGAAAAAGAATCTGGTAATAACAGATATTCATATTGGTTTTGAAAGTATATTTACATCAAATGAGATTTTTATTGGAAAGAATTCATCTGTCAATGAAACAATATCAGAATTATTAGGGGTAATTGAGTTAGAAAAACCAGATTCTCTGATTTTACTAGGAGATATAAAATCCAGTATTAAAAATATTTCAAAGAATGAATGGGATGATGTTCCATTATTTTTTAAAAAAATCCAAGAAAAATGCCACATAACGTTAATTCCTGGAAATCATGATGCAAATATTCAGAGATTAATTCCAGAAAACATTTCGATGATCAGTTCTACTGGAATGGTAGAAGAAAATATTTTACTTACTCATGGGCATACAATGCCCTCAGAGAATTTTTCTCATGTTGATAAAATTATAATGGGTCATGTGCATCCAGTATTTTTTGATGAAGATTCAGTATTAAATGGACAAAGAGTTTGGGTAACAATGAAAACAGAAAAACAAAATATTTTTCCAAATAAAACAGGTGAGATAGAAATTACAATAATTCCATCATTTAACAGATATTTTTATGCAACACATAAAAAAAAATACAAAAAATCTATTTCACCAATAATAGAAAGGATCAAACACATATCAACTGCAAAAATAATTACATTGGATGGAACAATTATTGGTGATGAATCTATGATTGATCAGGTGTTATAAAACATAGAACAATATCTTATTTCAGAATAAATGAAATTTAAAAAAGGGATTTTTTCCAAAGATCAATCAATTTTATCATATGGTTCTATTGGATCTCTAGTTGTTTTATTGTCTTTAAGCCACTCCAAAGTCTTTACAAAAGAATCAGCAAGTTCAATTGTAGTAAGAACAGGAATTCCTAATTCCAAAGATTTTCGTCTTATTTGATATTCATCTTCAAGCATTCCAACATATTTTTCAAGTGTTGATGTACTTGGAATATTTATTATGAAATCTATCTTTCTATCATACAACAAGTCTGCAATGTTTGGTTTTCTTGTAGGCTCAGATATTTTATGCACAACCTCAATATCGCCAATTTTCTCTTCAAAAAATTCTGCAGTGTGTTCTGTTGCTACGATTTTAAATCCTAAAGCCTTTAATCGTGCAATAGGTTGCAAAAGTTTTTCTTTGTTTTGAGAACCACCTACAGTTACTAGAGCAGTACCTGTTTTAGGAAGAGTGTATCCAGCAGAAGTAAGTCCTTTGGCTAGTGCATCATAAAAACTCGTACCAAAACATGCAACTTCACCAGTTGATTGCATCTCTACACCTAATGTGATATCTGCCCCCTCTAATTGCATAAATGAGAATTGGGGTACTTTGATTCCAAAGTTATGAATTTTTTGCCATTTATTTTCTGGTAATTTAGGCAATGGTTTACCCAAGATTGCCTTTGCAGCAAGCATAATCAGATTTGTTTTAACAAGCTTAGACACAAATGGCATAGAACGTGATGCTCTAATGTTTAATTCAATTACATATACATGATCATCATGTATTAAAAATTGTAAATTAAATGGGCCCTTAACATTAAACGTTTTTGCAATCTTTATAGAATATTCAGTTATTGTATCTATAGTTTTATTATTTAATCTCCATGGTGGAATACACATCATAGCATCGCCAGAGTGAACACCCGCACTTTCAATGTGTTCAACTATTGCTCCAATTATTACGTCAGTTCCATTACTTATTCCATCAACATCCACTTCAAGTGAATTTAACATAAATTTTGAAATTACAACAGGATGATCAGGTGATACATCAGTTGCTTCCTTAACATATTTTTTTAATTCATCTTGAGACCAAACAACTTTCATTGCAGCTCCAGACAGTACGTATGAAGGTCTAACAATTACAGGGAATCCTACATCATTTGCAAAGTTTTTGGCCTCTACAACATTTGAAAATGCTTGCCATCGAGGTTGTTGAATGTGCAATTTATCTAATTCAGCACTAAACTTAGAACGATCTTCTGCCCTATCAACATCATTTGCACTAGTACCCATAATGTTAACACCAAGTTTTGCAAGACCTAAAGTTAGATTATTTGCAGTTTGTCCACCTACACAAGTGATGATTCCTTTTGGATTTTCAAATTCAGCGATATCTAAAATTCTCTCCAAAGTTAACTCTTCAAAGTACAATCTACTGCAAATATCATAATCAGTTGAAACAGTTTCAGGATTACAATTTACTACTGAAACATTTTTTTCTCCATTTTCTTGCAAACCCCAAACCATGTTAACAGTACCCCAATCAAATTCCACACTGCTACCAATACGATATGGTCCAGCACCTAGTACAATTACTCCTTTTTCATCAGGATTAATGACAATATCATTTTGATTTCCACCATATGTCAGATATAGATAATTTGTGACCGCTGGCCACTCAGCTGCAAGTGTATCTATTTGCTTCACAGAGGGTAAAACTCCTGCTTTTTTGCGTATTTCACGTACTTCTTCAGGAGATTTGTCTTTAGCACGAGCAATCTGTTTATCGGAGAATCCCAATTTTTTTGACTCCCAAAGTAAAGGAGCTAAAAGTTCTTCTTGTTTTAATTTAGATTCTACATCTACAATGTTTTTGATTTTTTCAATAAACCAAGGATCAATTGCAGATAATTTGTAAATTCGTTCAACTGAAATTCCAATTTTGAGTGCAGCTGCAACATAATATAAAATCAAATCATCAGGATGAGATAATTTATCTTCTATTTGTTCTTCATCAAATGTTTTCATGTTTGCTCTGTTTAAAACAAGGCCATCATTTCCAATGTCAAGCATACGTATTGCTTTTTGTAATGATTCCTCAAAGCTTCTTCCTACTGCCATTACTTCACCAACAGATTTCATAGTAGGGCCAAGTTTTCGTTTTACAAGATCAAATTTACCAAAATCCCAACGAGGATGTTTACATACAACATAATCTAAAGATGGTTCAAAACACGCAGTAGTTGATTTAGTGATTCTATTTACTAATTCAGGCAGAGTATATCCCAATCCAATTTTGGCAGACATGTATGCTAATGGATATCCAGTTGCTTTGCTTGCAAGTGCAGAAGAACGAGACAATCTTGGATTAATTTCAATTGCTACATATCTGTCAGAGTCAGAATCTAATGCATATTGAATATTACATTCTCCGACAATTCCAACATGTTTTGTTGCACGTAGTGCTGCAGTTCGTAACATATGATATTCATGGTTATTAATTGTCTGAGATGGAGCTACAACAATATTATCACCTGTATGTACTTTCATCGATAAGACATTTTCCATATTACATACAATGACATTGTTTCCATCCCAATCCTGCATTACTTCATATTCTATTTGCTTCCAATGTCCAATGTATTCTTCAACTAGAACTTGTCCCACAAGACTTGCACGTAAGCCACGTTCTACAATTTCATGCAATTCAATTTCATTGTAAGCTACTCCACCACCCTTTCCTCCAAGTGTATATGCCACTCGGATAATTACAGGATATCCTAATTCCTGAGCTATTTCTTTTGCATCTGCAAAATTTCTAACAGTTCTACTTTTTAAAACTGGAACATTACATTGTGTCATAGAGTCTTTGAAGAGCTGACGATCCTCAGTTCTTTGAATTCCAGGTATTTGTGTACCCAATACTTTAACACCATACTTTTGAAGTATGCCTGCTTCTGCAAGATTAATACCGCAATTTAGAGCAGTTTGACCACCATAAGCCAGCATAATTCCATCAGGCCTTTCCTTTTCGATAACAGACTCTACATACTCGGTATTGACTGGTAACAAATACACGTTATTTGCAAATCTAGTATCAGTCTGGATTGTTGCAATGTTTGGATTGATTAGGATACTTTTCAGTCCGTCTTCATGTATTGCTTTGAGGCATTGGCTTCCGGAGTAGTCAAATTGACGGTCGT
>CAZQXU010000011.1:0-16388 GCA_964597385.1 uncultured Nitrosopumilaceae archaeon
ACTAGGTATTGAAAATTTTGGAAATTGCCCATTATCTAAATCACCATAAACTTTAGCACCGTGATCTTTTAGGGCATCGATAATATTCTGCTGTTTTACTTTAGCTTTTTGCTTACGATCTTTAATTTTATTTGTCGTCAACTATAATCTCCTCTTCTAATAATTTCTTATAATTTGGCTCTTTAGTCTTTCCAGAAAGCTCTGTACAAAATTGCGATATGAGTGGCAGATACTTTGCATATAGATTTGCTCTTTTTTTTGCCATCTCTGCTTGACCTCGTTTTGACATGTATGCTGCAAGTTTTCTAGAAAGAAACTGTAAACCTAGTCTTAATTCACGTTCAATTTCTTGTCTATCAGCTACATTTTCTTTTCCAACTGTTTTGTATGGGATTCTAGTTGAACAAATATGAGATACAATAACAAATGGAGGATCACCTTTGACTTTGTACCTACTCCAATCAGTATCATTTACAACTTTGAGAACTACATCGCTTCCTTCATCGTAAAGTAATGGAATTCTATTAGCATAACGGTAAACATGTGGTCCACCTGGTTTGATTTCACCACCATAAGCAATACCCATCTCCACAACAAATGGAAAGCCAGAATAGGCAGATGCTGGACGCTGAACCACTGCGCAGAAATCAGGCTTGAAGAATTTCTTCATTCCTTTCTCAAGCGGTTCTTCCCCAAGTGGAGCTAAACAGCTAGGATCAGGTGAAAGAAAATCCTCAAATTTTTGCAATGAATCACTTAATTTTACTAGTTCTTCATTTGTCAACGATCCCATACGTTTTTCAGGTTTGAAACCTGCAAACTCTGCAAACTTTACAGCAGTTGATGGCCCTATTCTTTGAAATCGTTTAGTCAAAAATGCAGTTAATGTTTCACCCTGAACAGTACCAGTTAATTGTTTATAGTATGGATTATCAGAATCAAGATCAATTGTTTTTGCTTGTGAATCACCAAAATCCCAATAATATAATTTTTTATTCGGTACATCGATATCATCAATTCTAACTTTACTGAGTTTATCAAAATCCATTTCAAGAAATGACATCAAAGAAATAACAACTCTTACAGGTCTAGAAAGAGTTTTCCAGCGTTTTGCTGCTTTATCCATAATTCCAGTAAATGTGAGATTTTTTTTTGCCAATCCTAAATCCTTTCTAACTTTTTCAATCATTATATCATCAATGTTTGGAATTTCGAATTGAGATTCAACCATCATACGTCGAATTGTTTCAACATCAATACCATGTGCATGAGGTCTGATGATTGTTGGTGCAGGTGGCATCTCATTTACAATTTTAGAGTAATGGAATTTTTCGCCTTTAGGATCATCAAAAGTTATTGTTGCATACGGTGTAATCAAAGAAGTCTCATAAACATAATCTTTAATTTTTGAACCTGCTTTTGCATAATCGCCTTCAAGACAAATGCTGACAGAAAGACCTCGTTTTGTTACTTCTTTGGTATTATGTTTTAAAATCACAGGTTTATTTTTTTGAATATCTAATAACAATTCAAACTCGTCTTGAATTTTTCCATCGGTGGAACTTTTTACATAAACTGGCTTGTTTGTGGTAATTTGTCCATATAGAATTGCCATTGTAGCTCCCAGACCAAACATTCCTCGTGCCTGTTTTAATCCAAATTTAGAGCCATAGAGTACAGTTCCAAAGGCCAATGGAACATGTTTAGATTCTATTCCAGGACCATTATCTTTTACAGTTAGAATATATGGTTTAGGATCCTGTGCATCTGGATCAACTGCCTTTATTGAAAGATGAACGTCAGGAAAGATTCCTTTTTGATCACATGCATCTAAAGAGTTTTCTACAAACTCCCTTACAGCAGTATAAAGTGATCTAGTAGGATTGCTAAATCCGGCTAAATCTCTATTCCTATAAAAAAACTCACTTGGTGAGATCTGATTAAATTTTTCTTTAATAGAAGACATCTTGATTTTCCCACAATTGCATTTTTTCTTGTTTACTTTTTCTATTTGCTGCTTCTAATTTGTTGTAAACGGCACCATGTATACTACCATTTGATATTGAGGATATTGCATCTACAACCAATTTTAGTTTACTAGTATCTCCAATTATTGAAACAGTTTTTCCATATACAGAAATATGAGTCCCAGTTAAATTTTCCATGTTTTTTCTTGCCTTACCGCCTTCTCCTATAATTCTCCCTTTTATCCTTTCAATATTTGCATTTGATTTTCCTGCAAACTCCCTCAAATCTATCACGTGTAATGCATTTTCACCCTTTAGTAAACTCATTGCATTATCAGGAGAAAAACCTCTACCAATTGCAGTCACTATCTCCATAGCTTTGAAAGGTTGAATACTCTCAACATCACCATTAGATTTGATAAAAACTTCACCAGATTCACCGTCAATATCTAAAGTAACATAACATAGTTGTTCGATCTTAGATTTTACTGAACCTGACTTGCCAATTAATACAGCTATGCGTTCATTTGGAATTCTAAGTATTTTTTCAAAACTCATCCTATAATATCCTCAAATATTTTAATTGGATCTTCAACCGAAATTCCTCTTTTTGAAAAGAATCTTGTTATATTATTAATGTCTCTTTTAAGAAATTCTTGAGCATTAGGGTGCCTAAGATCAACTGCAGAGCCGAGATCAAAAAGTATCAATCCATTAGGAGTTTTAAAAATATTATATTCTGAATAGTCTCCATGAACTAATTGTGCCTTTTGGTAAAGTCTTGTAATTATAGAAATTGATTGGGCATAATCATTTTCATCAACTTCTGATTCAAGTAGGATTTTTGCAGGTGAACCGTGCTCACCAATAAAATCTAAGGCAAGAACGTTATTTGATAAATAAAGAGGTCGTGGAACTGGAATCCCGCATTTGTAAGCCTGTGTTAAATTTCGATATTCTTTTTTTGCCCATAAATAAATCAGATTTTTCGTTCCTCTTTTTATTTTTGAGAATCTTGGATCACCAGTGATGTATTGTTCACGTTTCTTAAAATTTGAAGCACTGATCAAGTAAATTTTTAATGCAACATCATTATTTTTTTCATCAACAGCCCAAAATAGAACTGATTCTTTTCCTGCACTTACAGGACCATTAACATATGCAATAATATGATCTGTGATCATCTTGTATAATGTCATGACAGTTGGTTTGTCTAAGACTTCGTTGATCACTTTACCTTTTTTGAATCCATCATCTAATCCTCCTTTTTTTGATTTTGAAGTTAACTTATGATCAACTTTAGATTCTAGTTTTCTACTTAGATCATCATATAACAAATCATCGGACATTAGATCATCAGACAATGAATATCATTATACTTACTAGATAAAAGAGATTTCCTTTAGTAAATTGGATTTAAAAAATATATTAGATATAGATAGATAAAATAATTTCATGGTTTCTCAATCAAAGACATTACATTTTAAAAACAATCAAGAAAGGCACTCCAGAGATTTTTTTTACTCCGTTTTCAGAACCAATTCCAAGTTCTAAAGAAAGAGAGATAGTATCTTTGCCAACCATGTTAATTATATTTGAACTTTCTAGTAATTTTTTAGCTTCATCAATTTCAATTATTTCATTACCATAATAGCTCTCACTAATTTTCATGGTCAACTCATTTTCAGAAATACTTTTTCCAAGAAGTTCTGCATCGCATATATTTAGCATTAAATTTTTTTGGTATTCAGTAATTTTAACTGAGAATCGCATTACGCATATTTACCTTTTAGAGTAGATTTAGCACCACAAGCTTCACAAATCAAAAAAGAGATTCTGTTTTCTTTTAGTATTTTTGTATCAGGACTTTTGCAAGTATGACACTCAAGATAATCTTTAACATAAATTTGGAAAAGACGTGTGAAGTCATCAGGAGCTCTTCTCCCAACAAACATAGCCTTATCACCTAAGCGCTCAGCTGGAACTGCAAATTCTTTAGAAAGGTATTGTAAGACTTTATCTGGATCTCGACGAAGTACTTTAGGAAATTCTGAAAAATTACGCAGGAATGTTTTTTGGCCTTCCCACATAACGTCTACTACAGGAAGCTCAAATCTAGTAGTAGATACTTTTTTAGAATCACCAAGTTTGTCTTGAATTCTCTTAAGCAGTGTTTCGTAATCGGATTTAGCCACTGAAAATTTGTGTATACTGTACCCTATATTGGTTTTTGAAAAAGAGAAATCGTGTGGATTTTGTTGGCCTACATCTTTCCTATTCGGAAGACATTAGTTCCACATGTTGGACAAGTGCCTTTTACAGCAGGGCGTCCATTTTTTAGTTTAGTTTCTTTGGGATCCTTTACTTGTCTTTTAGCTCTGCATTTTACGCAATATGCTTCTACCATTATGAAAAATGTCTCACGTGGTGGTATTTAGGAAGAGCCTGTGAAAATTATTTAACTACAGACTAGATGGGCGTAAATTTTCTTATACATCAATAATCAAAGATTATAAAAAATATTAAGAAATATTGTAATTTTTTTAATATTTATTATAATAACTATACATGAATAGATTTTTTATGCTATTTATTCAACATTAGACTAAATTTTGAAAGGTTTACCAGTTATAAACACCATAATTCTAGAATAAAAAATGGCATCTAAAAAAGGAATTATAATTACAATTATCATTTTAGCATCAATTACAGCTGCTAGTTTTCTCCTATGGATAGTACCTCAAGAAAATCCAGCAACTTTGGTCGTTTCAGACTATGAAAATTATCTTGAAGGAGTAAAGAAAATTCATCAAGTATTACAAGAATCTATAGAAACTGAATTTCAAAATCTTTTAGATGGAAATACTTCTCCAGATGAGTATATTTCAATAACAGAAGTAACGACTTCACAAGTTACAGCTCAAATTAGTGAGTTTGTAACATCAAAACCAACAGAAGAATGGCAAAATAGCTACATTACCTATATGGAGGCTCTGAAAAAATTTAATGAATACATCATAGAAACTAAGGTTGCAGCAAATATGCTAAAAGTTGGTCAAATAGATGCTGAAACTTTACAAAAAATTGAATCATTAAGATTAGAAACACAGGAATTAATCAAAAAATCAGACGGATTAAGACCATAGTCAGGCTCAAAACATAATTATAATATTTATAAAAGTTGGAAATCGTTAAAAAGCAATTCAACGATTAGAAAAAGAATGTCTCAGAGATCTGACATAGAAAAAGATGTCAATGCTTCAACATCAAACAAATTACTAGTGATCTGTGTTGATAGAGACAATGATGTAGGTGAAAAAGCAGGCATAGTTACTCCAATAATTGGAAGAGATGCATGTATTGATTCTGCACAAAGACTAGCATTGGAAGATCCTGAAGATGCAGATTCAAATTCAATGTTTGCTGCAATTAAAACATATGAAGATTTAATCAGTAAGGGGTACCAAGTAGAAGTAGTAATTGTTGCAGGAGTAAAAGAACGAGGGGTTCAAGCTGATGAAAAAATCCTTAAAGAAATTAAAAAAATATTAGAAGTATTTTCTGCAAATGGGGCAGTTATTGTATCAGATGGAGAAGACGATGAGAGTGTAATTCCAGTAATTCAAAATGTATTGCCAGTAGTTTCAGTACAAAGAGTTGTAATGAAAGTAAGCAGAAGTGTAGAATATTCCTATGCAGTTTTTGGAAAATATCTGAAAATGTTAGCATATGATTCAAAGTATTCTAAATTTTTCTTAGGAGTTCCAGGTATACTTTTACTAATTGGTGGAGTTGCAACAGTATTTGGATATACTGAAGAAATATTTGCAGTGTTAGTCAGTATTTTAGGTATTTCATTTCTAATTAGAGCATTTGATGTAGATAGAGCATGGTCTAATTTGACAAGACCTACGCCGATGGGTTTTATCAGAATTTTTACAATGGTCGCAGGTATATTGTTGATCTTATCATCCATTCCAACGGGAATAAGTTCTATTGATCCAAAAGTGCTAGGTGATGAGACAGAAATACTCAGAATAGTTACAGACAAAATAATAATTGGTCAATTCATCACAGGAGCATTACCAATTCTATGGATGGGTTTTGGAGCAATTTTTGCAGGAATATTACTTAGTAATTGGATAGGCGGAGTTCCAAGACAAATCACAGATATTTTAAGAATTGTAGTTCTTGCAGCATTATACCCCATAACATCACAGTTTATCCTCATAATGATGAATGGTGATGTTCAATCAATTACACTTGTGCCACCATTACTAGCAGGACTTGCAGCTACGTTAGTATCAGCCACAATTCTATTTAGAAAATATAGAAAACACAAACATCAAGAAATGATCGTAGACTAAAAAAGTAAGAAATTCTTCACAATATCTTTATTCCTGAAAAACACTGATATCATCTGGGATTCATTGATTATGAATGGTGATTGGAAATTAATAAAATAAAAGACACAGTATTTCAATTATCAGGATTATATAGGATTTATTCAAAAAGACTTGAAAATGAAATACGTGATGGTGATATACCAAATCATCTTGCTTTAATTTTAGATGGAAATAGACGATGGGCAAAAAGACATCTAACTATTCCTAAAACAGGACATTGGAAAGGAGCTGATGCAGTAGAAAATCTTCTCGACTGGTGTGAGGAATTAGATATAAAAATAATTACTTTGTATGCACTTTCAGCAGAAAATTTAGATCGAGATGATGATGAATTAAGTCATCTCTACGAATTAATTCGAATTAGATTGGAAAAACTGTATAATGATTCAAGAATTCATAAAAATAAAATGAGAGTTAAAGGAATTGGGAGAATAGAACTATTACCAGATTCAATTAAAGATGTTTTAAAACGATTAGATGATGTTACAAAAGATTACGATAATCACTTTTTAAATATTGCACTGGCATATGGAGGACAAAACGAGCTAGTTGACGCTGTTAAAAAAATAGCTGAAAAGATCAAAGACGGTTCAATTGACGTAAACGATATAACTAAAAAAGAAATTGAATCTAATTTATACACATCTCATTTACCACAATCATCACCAGACATGATTTTAAGAACATCGGGGGAAAAAAGATTGAGTGGATTTTTAATGTGGCAAAGTGCATATAGTGAATTAATCTTTATGGACATATTTTGGCCTGAGTTTAGAAAAATTGATTTGATGAGAGCCATCAGAACATTTCAAGAAAGAAAGAGAAGATTAGGTAAATAATTGGGAGAATATTGAATTGATTGAAGAAACATCAGCAGGAGTAGTATTATTTAGAAGAGAAAATTCAAAAATTTTATTTTTATTATTAAATTATCCATCTGGACATTGGGATTTTGTCAAAGGAAAAATGGAAGAAGGTGAAACAATGCATCAAACAGCAATTCGAGAAACACGCGAAGAAACAGGGATTACAGACATTATATTTTTAGATGATTTTGAAGAATGGATAAAATATAATTTTCAATATCATGGGGAGTTAGTCAATAAGAAAGTTGTTTTTTTCTTGGCAGAAACAAAAACAGAACAAGTTACAATCTCACATGAACATCTTGATTATACTTGGGCAGATTATGACACCGCAATGGAGAAAACAACATTTGACAATGCAAAATCAATTTTAACTAAATCAAAAGAACTACTTGAAAAAACTTTGTAGTTGTAATTCTTTTGAAATAGATACAGGATTTTTATCATTGATTATAGTTCTGCCAACAATTAGATAATCAGTACCTGCAGAAAGCACATTTTTTGCACTTCCACCCTGAATACCGATTCCTGGCGAAAAAATATCTAATTTAGAACCTGCTTTTTTGTGACAATATTGAATGATTTCTGGGAATGTTGCACCTACTACAATTCCATCAACTTTAGAAGTAATTGCCCAATCCAAAAATAATTGATATAGTTTCTGAGATTTACCCATCTTTATTTCTAGATCATATGATAATTTTGCTTCAGGTGCGCTCATATGACATAATGTAATTACTCCCTTGTTTTCCTTATGAGATGATTTTACCAGTTGTTTTAGACTATCTAACCCCATTATTGGATTGGCAATTACTGCATCAAAACCTAAATTCCAAAGATGCTCAGTTGTAACTTTATTTGTATTACCTATATCATTTAATTTAATGTCGGCAATTGTTTGTAATCCATAATCATGAGCGGTTTTATTTATTTTAGAAATTTCTTTAAAACTTAATGGTAATAATAGATGAAAGTTTAATTTTATTCCACAGAGATATTGATTTAATGTTTTGATATTATGTATAGTTTTAGAAGTTAAATTTTTTTCAGAGGAATCATAATCATTAGCAAGAATAATTTTACCATTCTTTTTTGATATCTGAGAAAGTCTAGTTTTGAAGGTGGCCATAATCAACTAAGGGATGTGTCTCTTTTAGTTTTATAATTTTGATGTAAGAGTAACCATGTTCGGATGGATTATCAACAAATGAAGGTTCAGATCCATTATTAGTAGTGAATTTTAAAAATGGTTTTTCAGGATCTGAATCAAGAACAACATGACAAAAATAAGATGCACCTTCTTCATTAAAATTCATAAAAACACCAACTAACCATTTATTTGCATGAGGAAATAAAAATAATGGAAATGGTATTTCTTCAAAACCCCATGTAAGCTTTGCAAGACTAGATAGATCTTCAAGTTCAATGGGCAAATATCGGTCAGCAGTTCCATTTCCAGGTTTTAACGCATCTGGAAGTGATTTTATTCTTACAATTGGAGAATATAGCTTGCTTGCATCGGATGTAGAATTTACAATATCAGATTCCTCTTTTCCACCTTTTAATCCATAACAGATGTAATGACCATCATTCTCAAATGGTGTGTAATACACGATTGGTTTTTCTTTTAAGATATCCATTTGAACTGATAAAACTTTTTTTCCATTATGCTCATGAAGAAATGATACACGTGGTGCACGCTCAAGTGCACAAACGAGCCTAGAAAATTCTAACGTAGAAGAAACCTCAATGTAACGAGGTAATTTATCCACAATTAATTTTTCCACAAATAATTTTTGTATAATACTAAATTAAACTTACCCTAAAATTTTTCAGGCTATTTTCTTCTGTCAATAATTTCATTGACGTTTGGTCCAGTTCCAATAATAGTTACAGGCGTGTTTAATTTTTCTTCAATATTTTTTATGAACGATTTAGCATCATTAGAAAGTTCTTCAAATGATGTTTTACCTACACAATTTGGAAATAACACATCTAATTTTGTAATAGAGATTTGTGTTGCACTATTAAGCATGATTGCACGCCTAGCTAAATCAAAATCAAAATCAGCTGCACGCCTCTGTCGTCCTGTTACAGTTCCAAATTCAGACCAACCTTTCTTTTCAGCTTCTTCAAGAGAAAGTTCTTTGGCCAATGGTCCAGTACCAACACGTGTAACATATGCCTTGAAAACAACAATTACTTCATCAACTTTTTTTGGTCCGAGCCCAACATCAGCACATATTCCTGATGCAGTAACATCTTTTGAAGTCACAAAAGGGTATGTTCCATGCCACAAAGACAAGAAGGTTCCCTGTGTTCCTTCGACTAGTACATTTTGATTTAAAGAAAGCGCAGAGTTAATTTCTGCTGGAACATCTACAATCAATGAAGATAGTGAATCAACATCTTTTGCAAGTTTTAAAATTCTCAAAGCTCTATCGGCATTTGCGGGTCCTGTACCAGAACCAGTACTACCAATTTTTTCTTTTAATTCTCCTTTTGAATCACGGAGAAGATGGCTTTCTTCAATTATTCCACAGTGTTTATCAATAAATGCACGACCAGATGCATCAAAATCTTGAATCTCTTTTAATAAGACATTTGGATTAATGACAACACCAGGACCAATCATTACTTTAGCAGTTTTATTTAAAAATCCGCTTGGCAGCATTCTTACTTTGTATGTTTTATCGCCATCTCTAATTGTATGACCTGCATTTGGACCTGCTCCACCTCTAACAATAATTTTTGGGTTATCTTTTATTGCCAAATATGAGATGATTTTTCCTTTACCTTCATCACCAAAAAATCCACCAACAACAACAGTAGAAGACATATTCTCGAACTCAAATTTCGTTTATTTAAGCTAAAGTGTTGTCAGATGATTTAATATTCAATTAAAAACAGAGTTGATCGTTGGCAGGACCTAATTATGCTGGAAATATCATAGTAATTCTAGCAAATCTTCCAGATTTTCTCAGAATACCTGTTTTGAAAAAAAGAATGGTTGAATTTTTTTCAATGAGTGATGCAGAAAAAATGGAGATCATAAATAATGCACTTGAAGCAGGACCTACAATTCCGTTTCCAAATTTTGCTAAACTATTCAAGACTTGGTTAGAAATTCTAACTACATTACCTGAAGAACAGCGAAATGGATTATTCTCTGGGTATATCAATGAGGTATCAAAATCACCTCAGAAATTAATTGAATTTAATCTAGATGGAATATTAGAGATTTTCCTGACGCTAAAGAATGAAGAAAAAGAAATTCTTGTCCAATCAATTAAGAAGATAATCAGTGAACTAGATACAGAAGATAAAAGAAAATTAATGCTAATTATACCAGATAACGCAAAAACACACTTGAATTTTTAAGCGCCTGGTGGTTTGTCAGGTTTTCTATTATCTTCATTGGTATAATCTACAATTTCTCCTTCAGGGGTAAGTACGCCTGCAAATATTTTTTCGTGTTTTTTTAACAGTTTTCTATGATCTGGCATGGACATGTCTAGTCTCATTTCATTCATTACCATTACACGGTATTCCTTCCATTCAGCCCAACACTTGTTGCAAACAGGATATTTTTCAGCAACCATATCAAGTTGTTCTGTATCTGGGATAGAGTTTTTGCATTTTGTACAAGTTCGATTCATAGACTCTAACAAAAAAGAACTCCTTTTATCTTTTATCAAGTTAAACCAGTATTCAAGTATTTTACGAATGTAAAGTAATAATAAATAACAAATGCAAAATTAGTTGTGAAAATAAAGTGTCCAAAATGCAAGAAAAATGCAGAATTATCTATGGATTTTTCTTTTGTAAAATGTGATAACTGTGATTTAGATATGAGTTATGGCGAATATGTTAAATTTATTGCACATAATGAACCAACATATTCTGACATTCTTGGTGACTATACAGGTAGTACAGAAGGTCAGGCTGCAGGGTCATTAGATGAATGGGATTAACAACGTTGTAAAATCATTCAGCAGATTAAAATAATTAGATTGATGAATTGTTAATCATCATTGGAATTTCTTCTAGAAAACATATTGAACTTAATTGGATTTTTAGTAGGACTTGCAATAGGAATAATGTCACTAATTGGATTTAGAAATACAGGTAGCCCTACATTATTTCGATTAATGATTGCATTTTTTTCAATAAGTGCAGGATTTTTTGTAATATGGGCAGGATACATGATAGAAGATTTCATTACAAAATCAGGAAACATTGAAAGATGGATTCAAACTCTAGGAATTGTCATTCAAACAATAGGATATTTCTTTATAGCATTTTCACATAGCATTAAATCATTTTTTCCAAAATCAAGATATTTTAGATCAGTGGGAATTTTTCCATTATTTTTAGTGTCATCTGTACAAATAGAACACATCTTTAGATCTATTTCGTTTATTTTATTGGCTTATGGTGCAATTGAAACAATGTTATCATATTTTGAAAATAAAAACAAAGGAGCAATATCCGTAGCTGTTGGATTAGCATTATTAGCTCTTGGAGAGTTTTTAGGATGGTATTCATTTGTATTTCCAGAATCTATTTTGTACTCAATTTCTATGACAATCAAGATTGGAGGTCTAATAGCATTGTTTATTCCAGTAAGCAAAATCCCACTAACTAAGATAAAATTCGATGATCTGGATTAACAAGTATCAGGCTCAAATTACTTTCAAAATTAAAATTTGTCAAATTCTTTTATCTTTTTAGTATATTGCAAAATATCAACTGACTCTCATAGAAATTATGCAATTAAAGTATACAGGGATACCAATGGCAGAATATAGAACACATATGAAAATTATTGGGGACATACTTGCTACCACACGCGATGACCTACAAGATGAAGATGGAGCCTCAGTAACTTACCTCATTAGAAAAGCTAATGTCTCACATTCAAGAATTTCTAGAATTTTAAAGACACTTGTATCTCAAGGATTATTAGAACAAGATGGAACAACTGGTTCAAGTAAATACAGAATTAGTCAATCAGGACGAGAATTTCTTCAAGCGTATTACACATTCACATCTTTTGCAGATAACTTTGGATTAACTATCTAATCTTCAATCTCTTCAAATTCATCTAAATCATCATCAAAATCATCTTGAAATTCATTGTCCTCATATTCTGACGATGGGCTAGACATATCTATGATAATAAAATTCAGTCAATTAAAAAAACTTATTCAAATGTAAATGAATAATTAAAGAAAGAAAGGCAGTAAATTTATGGAGTTTATAGACATATAGTTTTAACACTAGAGGAGATCCAGAAAATACTTTGAATCTAATAATTACGTGTGCCAGACATTTAGAATTAGAAACTAAACAAGAGATATCAAATATTTTAGATAAAATAGGAGATTCAGAACCAAAGATAACCATTACAAACATGTCTGGAATATTAACTGCGGAAACAAAACTAGACCCAATTGATGTAGTAAAAAAAATTAAAGAAATGATATTAGATGAGCCATGGTGTATTAGGTATTCTTTAAGAATAATTCCAATTCAGAAAATTACAGAAACAAAGATTGATAGTATTGAAGAAGGAATTTCAGACTTAATTGAATTAATTTCTTCTCAAGATTCATACCGAATATCAATTGAAAAAAGAAATTCAGACATTTCAAGTCAGGAATTAATTTCAAGAATAGCAAATAAAATTAAAAATAAAGTATCATTAGAATTTCCGGATAAAGTCATATTAATTGAAATTATTGGAAATAAAACAGGAGTTGCCATAGTTAAAAAAACTGATATTTTGAGCGTAGAAAAAACAAAGAGAGGTATGTCAGAGTAAAATTGCTGCTTTTTCTATCAATATATCTTCAAGAGGATATTTCGAGATAACTGCATCAAGTTGCTTATTCGTTATTTTATAATATTTTTTTAAAAATGATGTATGATCTTTTGAAAATAACGGAATGGACATAATTTCAATCTCTTTGTAAAGCTTGTCTAATATTTTTCTATTTCCAAGTGCAATTAGCATAAAGTTTTGTTTTGGTTTCATTCCAGCAGAATTAATGGCAGAAGAAATTTGAGATGAAATAGCAAAGCGCATCAAAATATCCATTTCAAATTTATTTGAAAGCAAAATATTATTCTTCTCAGAATAGACAGATAATGAAATAATTTTTTTAAGATGATAACTGTTTAAAACAAAATTACTGGACACTGCCTGAAGTTTTATTCCTGGAAATTTTTTCCTTAGATCATCAACAAAAGTAACTGTGAGGTCATCTTTGCCTTTAATTTCAACAACTTGAATTAGTTTATTGGATATATTAAAAAATAATCTTTTAGATGAACCTCCATGAATTATAGGAATGATACTTACTACATCGTTATTTTTAATTTCTGTATTTTTACCCTCTATTGCAGAAGAATCAACGCCGTTGATTGCTATCAAAATGTTTTCAACATCAAGATTTGGAGTGTTTGTTGGTTTTAGATTTAATAATAAACCTAAAAGTTCTTGAATAGTTATATCAGATTTATCAATTTTTATCTCATCAGTTAAAAATGACTTTTTTGCGCCTCCTACAAGTTTAATCATGATCATATAGATATCATCAAAAATGCTAGTGATTAATTTTCTGTTTTGCTAAGAGTTATTCTTCAGTGACGGTGCTTTTTGATTCTGAGACAATTTCAATAACTTGTTCTTCAGTAGAGTCGTCATCTGAAATTTTTTCTTGTAATGTGTGATTTTCTACTTTAGAAGACTCAATTTGAGACTGTTTTATTTTTTCGTCACGAATTTCTTTTTTGATAAATTTAGTAATATAGCCTGCAATTTCATTTTTTAATCCTTTAGAACGAATTACTGCTATTTGGTCTAAGACTTTTTTGTTATCAGCAAAATCTTCTCCAAATTTTTGTTTGTGCTCATCTAATACTTCGTATGAAAGTCGTTTAATTCTATCCACTCCTCGTGTATTGAATAGGGGTTTTTTATACCTATATTCGAAGGAATGATTTTGTATTTGCTTCCAATAACAAAGCCATTTCATCATATGATTTACCAAGTACTTTGGAGGCACAAAATACAACACTAGGTATGAAACTAATTTGGCCAGATTTCATTTCAAAACACCTAGAGAATTTTACCGGACCGTCAGTTTCAACTAGAATTTTGTTTTCAGGTGTTTGAGATAACAATGCTTGTTTATCATTTGCATAAATCATTACAGGCCCATATGAAACAAAAAAATCCATATCCATAGCTTTTTGAAGCTGTCTTTTACTTCCATCAAACCAATGAAGCAATGCATGTTTAGTATCATAAGAAGTCATTATAGAAAAAATCTGATCTAAACTTTTTCTAGAATGAATAGAAATTGGTTTTTTGAATTTTTCTGCAAGGGATAGAAAGGTTTCAAAAAAATAGATTTGTTTTTTATTATCTTCTTCTGTTTTGACATATGTAGGATCCAATCCAATCTCCCCAATACCTGAAATATTTTGTTGGTTTTCAGTAATGAGATTTATCATCAATTCTAAATCATCATCGATACGTTCAGGATGAATACCGATAAATGGCAAGACAAGATCACTCTTGTTTCCAAGATCTAATGTTTTTTGGGATGTTATAATATCCATGGAGACACAACAAGCTTGAATTTTCATATTTTCCATACCTCGAATAATATAATCCAGATCATTTTGATAATACGAATCAGTTAAATGAATATGAGAATCATATAACCAAGTCATTGCCTCAACTTTGAAAATAGTCTGTATAAATCGATTCCTTAGTGATATTTTTTAACTCATAATCTTTTATCGGAAAAAAGAAAATGAATGGTAATGAAAGCATCAGAATTGGGCATTTCGGCAATGTATAGAATATTAAAAAAATCAGGTGCGGAGAGGGTTAGCGATGAATCAGCAGAAGAACTACGAGGAATAATTGAAGAATTGGCTAACAAAATTGCAAAAAGTGCAGTCGATATGGCTTCACATGCAGGAAGAAAAACGATTAAAGCAGAAGATATCAAACTTGCATCAAAACCATTTATCTGATTTTAATCTAAAGAGTTTAATTATTCAATTCATGTTTTTCAAAACGGTACTCTGGCAGAACGGTTATGCGTGAGCCTGCAAAGCTTATACAAGGGGGTTCGACTCCCTCGGGTACCTTTTATTATTAATTAGAAATTACTTGTCCTTTCATCCATGGATGTAAAGTGCAAAAATAATCATAGACTCCAGGATTTTCAAAAATAAATGTAAAAGATTCCTCAGGATCTAAATATTCACTGTCAAAAAGTCCACTTGGATTCCCATAATAACCAGAAGTGACACTATGAAATGCTGCATCTTCGTTTAACCAAGTAACTGAATCACCAGATTTAATTGAAATTTTTGATGGAATGTAACAAGAATCAGTTTTTTCACATCCTGGACGTGAAACTTTTGTTGGCATAATAACATCTGCTTTGAGTACTGGTTTTGAATCATCGGTGTTTTGAATGAAATTGTCATTTTGAGGCATTAACGCGATGCCAATCACTGCCATAATTATCACAGAGATTGAGGCTAATAGTATTTTTTTCTTCAAATTACATCACATATTGATCTGAGTTATTATGTAATTACCAAATTCTCTAAATATATAACATAATAGATACATCAATTGGCTCAAAACGGAAATAGCTTACTAGAATACATACCAGGTTCCCATGTACTTTTAGCTCATAAAAATTCTAGTATGCCATTAGAAGGATTTTCAGAAAATGTAAGAATAAGTATACAAGAATATGCAGAAGATTCAAAAAGTGAGGTAGAAAAAGGCAATAATTTTCTTCAATGGGTACTTACACGAGTTTTTGAGGCTACAGAAGACGATGCTGCAGATGCAATTGTAGATGGTGCAAATGATCTTGGTATTGACGCATATCTACCAGTAGATTTTTCAGATAACACTATTCGTTTATTTCAATCAAAATATGGGACTTCACATTCATTTGAAGCAATTGCAAAATTCAAAGAAGATGCAAAACGTTTACTTGGAAAAGATGTTTCAAAAATGAGGCCTGAATTAGCACAGCTTGTTACAAAAATCAAAGAAAAAAATCTAAAAATCAAATGTTGTTATGTGACAGATCAAAAAGTAG
>CAZQXU010000011.1:16488-20059 GCA_964597385.1 uncultured Nitrosopumilaceae archaeon
ATCAAAGAAAAAAATCTAAAAATCAAATGTTGTTATGTGACAGATCAAAAAGTAGAGTATCAAGACGATATAATCGAAATAATAGATATAGAAAAAATTGTTCAAAAATTATGGGAGAGAATAAAAAAGCCAGCTGCTGGAAAAAGATCATCTATTAAATTAGAAAGAATGCTTAGACATGAGAATACAATTTTAGGGATTTTAAAACTAAGAGAGTTAACTGAATTTGTTAGTAAAAACAGAGATTACGTGTTTGAATCAAACATAAGACAATGGATGCAATTTAAAACAACAGTAAACAAAGGATTGAGAGAAACCCTTCAAAGTAATCCAGGAAAATTTTTTTATTAT
This sequence comes from uncultured Nitrosopumilaceae archaeon, assembly GCA_964597385.1. Classification (GTDB taxonomy): domain Archaea; phylum Thermoproteota; class Nitrososphaeria; order Nitrososphaerales; family Nitrosopumilaceae; genus Nitrosarchaeum. Next base: position 16,840 of record CAZQXU010000011.1, read on the forward strand.
AACAATGGGATTACAATTGTAGTTAGCGATTTTGAAGAATTAGGAGATAATCTCATAGAACTTCATGCTCCACAAATTGTAAATGGTGCACAGACATCTAATTCAATTCTTGATCATTCAAAGAGAACAAAAAACATGGATGGGTCTATGACAGTTACAATAATCAAAGCAGATGATGAGCAAGAACAGAACAACATTACAAAATACAGAAATTCACAGAATTCAGTTAGAGGAAAAGATCTTGTATCGCTAATGGATTTTCATAAGTCTATTAAATCACAATTAAAAAATTGTGGATATTTTTATGAGATTCAAGCAGGATCGTTTGATACAAAATCTAAATCAAAACAGTCAGAATATCAAGGAGATTCTCTATACAATGAATATCTTCCAGATAATCATAAAAAAGTTATTGTTGCAAAAGACGCCATACAAGCTCTTGTTGCAGGAATAGAACAGAGACCTACAGAGGCATATAGTTCGCCAGCTCAATTTCTTCCAAGAGGAAGTAAGTACGATGATGTATTCAATGATAATCTAAAAGACGATTATAGAATTTTGTTATATCCATATTTAGTAAAAGAATATGCAAAAAAGACATTAAAGTATGGAAAACAAGGAGGTCATAAAACAAAAAGATATGCGACTTTATTTTATGTTGGAGTTTATTTTAGAATTTTACATAAAAAAATCCTAGAAACCAAAGGAGATTTCAAAAGTGATGTTAGAAGAATGGAGCCAATATTTCGTAGTTTTAAACTAAATTCTAGAATTTTGAAAATTGCAGATGTGGTTGTGACTAAATTTTTAGAAGATACAGTAGTAGATGATGAAATAGAATTAGCAAATACAAAGCATAATTTCTTCTCACAACATGTATGGAATGATTCAATGCTTAGAGTAGTAGATAAAAAAATAAGGCAAGAGGAAGAAGAAATCTTAGCCTTGAAAAAACTTGCAAATAACTTGTTTTAGATTTTAAAAAGGTAGAAGTCTAACCAAGTAAAAATTTGCAGGAGGTTTACACTGGTCAGACTACCTACCTAGAATTCATATAAACCAGTATTATTTAACATGATTTTTCAAATAAATTCCAGAATCTTTTTTATATAGATCAAAGAGAGCGTAATTGATTTGGGAATTAAAGAAAAATGTACAATTTGCAATAGCAAAATATCTTTACGTTTTAACCCTATGGAAGAATGGGGAATTAAAGGTCCTATTTGCGGTGATTGTTATTCAAAGAAGATCGATAAGCATTATCCAGGAGATCACATTCGAGTAAATAAAGAAAAAGACTAGTCTGATTTTGAATATTTGTTAACATAAAGACAATTCCAAGCAAGTGGATCTTCTTTTACATCTTTTTCTTCAAGAAATACAATGTCAGTGATTGTTTTTTTTCTTTTTAGCAGATTTACCTGAAAGCTTGAAAATGTTTTACAATTACAATCGTTGTATAAGCATACATCACCATCACCTTCATCATGATCTTCTGCTGCATGTCCACAATCACATAATGCATCATTTTTTACATCCTTACGAGATTTCTTTGTGTAAATTCCCAATCTCAAATATGCTTCACCACCATGTCCCTTCTTGAATCGTTCATAATTTTCTGATTTTTGCAATACTTTAAAAAAAGACATATTAGATTCTGGGCGCTGAGAATCAGATCCAATAATTATCCAATACTCATCATCGATCTCAACAAATCTAATCTTGATCGTTGAATCTAACCACCAATGCATAGTATCATGCCAAATAGTTGAAGCCTCTTTTCTATCATCAAATAAGGGAACGATATTCATTCTTAGATCATAATAACGATAGGCTACACCCATAAAATTATCAAACCAAGGAATAGAAGATGATGTCAATATAACAAAACCAGATTAGAGCGTATTTATCTGATCTGAATTAATGGTAATACCCTTATATCTCGGTTTTATACCTAAACCATATGGTTTCCTATAGGACAAGCATGCAAATAGTAGCAGACCTTTTGACGGTCACACAGCAATCTGGTCAAGAGGGCATCAAAACAACATCATTACTAACAAAGGCAAATTTATCACATTCTAGATTATCAAAATTCTTAGAAAATTTAACAGGTTCTGGATTAATCAATAAAATAGAATTCGATAACAAGAATACATTTGTAATAACTGAAAAAGGAAGACAGTACTTGGAATCTTATGCAAAGTTTGCAGGTATTGCAGAATCCTTTGGATTAGAACTTTAAATTTATTTTTTAGTTCTTCGATTTAACTTATCTTTTTGTTTTTGCTTTCTTTCTTTGTATGAGCTATAAATTACAATTATAGATATTCCGGCAATTGCAGTATAAAATAATGGAATAAGTGGTTGGTCATACATTTTGCCAGTGGTAGGCGAGATAAACGCTATAGGAATTGTGACAATTAAAAATATCATAATAACCATAAGATATTTGTCCATATCCAGTATGATTTACAAAACCATATATCTTTTTGATTTAACTGTAATATAATAGAAAAATAATGATAAAAATTCTTGAATTGATCGGATTTGGGTTAATTGGTGGAACAATTTATTCTTCTATAGGTATGATTGGAAATGAGTTACGATGGCCGGTATTTTTTGGATGTGCTGCTGGTGCACTAGCAATTATAATTTATCGTAAAAAATTAAGACAAAAACAAAATAATTCTGTTTAAAACTATTAGAGAGTGTTGATCAATGTTAAATCAACCGACAGATCTATAAAGGAGAATTAAAAGCAATTATGAGGGCAAATGGCAAACGAGACAACACAGTGGTGGAAAGGTTTGGGAAAAGAATTAGAAACAGATATTGAAACACTTGATGAATAAGATATTAAAAAATTGAAAATGTTAGAAATTATTATGAAATAAGCCTCGGGTGGGCTCCGACCCCACGACCTAACGCTTACGAGGCGTTCGCTCTACCAGGCTGAGCTACCAAGGCACTTTTGGGTGATGCCATCAGAGTTAATAAAAAGCCTTTCCGACTTTGATCAAATGAAAAAAACAATTTCTGGAATTAGAGGTATTTTTGGCGATGATTTTAATCTAAAAGACACATTGTATTTTTGCAATAATTTTTCGTCATTGATTGAATCTAAAAAATGTGTGATAGGCAAAGATACAAGACCATCAGGAATGATGATCAAAGAAACAGCATCAGCAGCATTAATGAAAAATGGAATTAATGTTTA
>CAZQXU010000012.1:0-19948 GCA_964597385.1 uncultured Nitrosopumilaceae archaeon
AATACTTGTTCAATATGATTGACCATAGTTTAAATCAATTAAAGCGATCATATGAAATTTTTATCGTATGTTTTAGATTTATGTAATTTTTTGAAGAAAGTCATGAATGTACATAAAGTAAAAAGAGTTAAAAAATAAGAGATATCTCAAATATTGTAATTATTTCAAAATATGAACGTAGAAACAAAGATTAGATTTATTTAGCTTGAAAAAATCATGTGATCAATTATGGCAAACATAGACAAAGCAGCAATTGCATTTTCTATTGCAATTGTAGCTGTAGGTGTAGGTTTTGCCGCATACGCCGGATATGCGCAAGATTATGCTCCAGTTGCTAAAGCCCCAGTAATTGCAAATACTGAACCAAAGACACAAGTTGATCCAATGGCAAACATTGCAGAAAAGGTAAAAAGCGCTGCTGCTACAACAGAAAAAACTACAGAGCTTAAAGAAGAGGTAAAGATGGAAACTGAACCGACTCCACCAGTTGAAACTAAACCAGTTGAAACTAAACCAGTTGCACCAGTTGAAACATCTGAACCAAAAACAGTTAGTGTAACAATTCCATCTGGAACTTCATCTCCAGGTTGTGAAACATCTAATGCGTGTTATACTCCAGCATCAGTTACAATCAGCGTAGGTGATACTGTAGAATGGGATAATGTAGATACAGCTGCACACACTGTAACAGGTGGCAGTCCAGCTGAAGGCCCATCAGGAGTATTTGACAGTAGTTTAGTCATGGGAAAAGCAAAATATTCACATACATTTGATAGTGCAGGCTCCTATGATTACTTTTGTATGGTACACCCATGGATGGTTGGAAAAGTTATAGTTAACTAAGAAAAAAAATTTCTTTTTTCTTATTTTATTTTATTTTTACGTATTGCTCTATTGTATGAAACACCAAATCTATGAGTTTCATCTCTAATATGTTGCAAAATTTTCAATGACCGTTTATCTTTTGAGATAACAATAGAATTTTTTTGATTTGGCACATACACCTCTTCATTTTCTTTAGCAAGTGAAATACAATCAAGATTTAATCCAAGTGATTGTAATGACTTTAACGCAGCATTTAGCTGACCCTTTCCTCCATCAATCAATATCAAATCAGGTAACTGAGAATTTTCTTCGAGCAATCTAAGATATCTTCGTTTGATCACCTCACTAATCATTGCAAAATCATCTCTTCCAGAAACTGTTTTAATTCTAAATTTTCTGTAGCCAGATTTATCAGGATTCCCATCTACAAATCTAGCCATTGAGCCAACAGCAAATTCATCTCCATGATTTGAAATATCAAAACATTCTATGATGTTTGGAATTGTGGAAAGATGTAAAAGTTCTTTTAATTCAATGAGACCTAAATTACCTCCTTTAGAATGAATTAAAGAGATATTTTTCAAAATCAAATTAACAATATTCTTTTTTTTACCACGCTTTGGACTGATGATTTTAACTGAAAAACCTGCTTGCTTTGAGAGTAGAGATTCTAAGAGGGTTTTATTTTTAGGAAGAGCATTCACATAGATAAATTTGGGAATTTTATGTACTGCATAATATTGAAATAGAAAATTTGCAAAGTCATTGTCCCCAACAAGATCAAAGAAGAACTTGTCACTATCACGCATTACTCCATTTATCATTCTAAAATTCATCACAGTCACAGTCTGATCTTTATCAGCAATTCCAAAATATTCTTCATCTGAATTTTCAACATATTCCATTTTTTGCTTTGTTTGTAGACTGCCCAATCTAATCAAAGTATCTCGAATATCTTTTGCACGCTCAAATTGTTGAGAGGCAGCAGCCTGAGACATCTCTTCTTTTAATTTCTCTGTAAAGATCTGAGTTTGATTTTTTCCTTTTAAAACTTCTTCTAACGCGGATATATGATCGGCATATTTTTCCTGAGCGTCTTTAAATTCACATGGACCTTCACAGTTACCTAGATGATACTCAAGACATACTTTTTTTGGCAATTGTTTACAGATTCTAATTTGAAATGCTTTACGCAGGGTACCAATTGTAAGCAGTTTAGAGCTTCCTTGCATAAAGGGTCCAAAGATCTTACCACCCCCTAGAAACTTTCCACTATGAGTTCTTCGTGCAACTAGTAATCGAGGAAATTTTTCATCTGAAATTCTAAGGTAGGTATATCGTTGTTGGTCTTTTAATTCAATGTTAAATTTCGGTCTGTATTTTTTTATCATATTAGATTCTAAAAGAAATGCCTCACTTTCATTATCAGTCAATACAAATTCAATATCAGAAATATTTTCAACTAGTTTTTGTGTTTTATAATTTTGATTTTTTAAAAAATAAGATCTTACTCTATTTTTCAGATTCTTTGCCTTACCAATATAGATGATTTTTTCATTTGAATCTTTCATCAAGTAAATACCCGGATTAGACGGAATGTGAATTTTGGATATATCAAAAGTCATTATCTAGTCATCATTTGAGTAATTTTTTAAGATATTTTCCAGTATAGCTTCCGGGAGCCTTTGAAACTTGTTCAGGAGTTCCAACAGTTACAATCTTACCACCTTCATCGCCCCCTTCAGGCCCCAGATCAATTAGCCAATCAGAATTTTTTATTACATCCAAATTATGCTCAATTACCAACACAGTATTTCCCAAATTGACAAGTCTGTTTAGAACATCAAGTAGTTTTTGAACATCAGCAAAATGTAATCCTGTAGTAGGCTCATCAAGAATGTAAAATGTTTTTCCAGTTCCTCTTTTTGATAATTCAGATGCAAGTTTTACTCTTTGAGCTTCACCACCCGATAATGTAGTTGATGATTGCCCAAGTTTTATGTATCCCAACCCAACATCATAAACGGTTTGTAATTTTCTTTTAATTGATGGAATATTTTCAAAAAATTGAAGTGCTTCGTAGACAGTCATATTCAAAACATCAGAAATATTTTTTCCTTTATACAAAACTGAAAGTGTTTCAGAATTGTATCGCTTTCCTTTACATTCATCACACTTTACATAAACATCAGACAAGAATTGCATTTCTATTTGTTTTACACCATCACCTTCACATGCAAAACATCTTCCATCAGCTACGTTAAAAGAAAATTGTCCCAAAGAATAGCCTCTTTCTTTTGCTAACTCAGTATTTGCATATAATTCTCTTATAGGAGTAAATGCACCAATGTAAGTTGCAGGATTAGAACGAGGAGTCCTGCCAATTGGTGATTGATCAATTGCAATAACCTTATCAATATATTCAAGACCTGAAATTCCACTATGAGATCCTGACTTAATATTTGATTTATAAAAATGATTTTCAAGGGATTTTAATAAAATATCATTAATCAACGTAGACTTTCCTGAACCAGAAACACCAGTTACTGAAACAAACAAACCGAGAGGAATTTCAACATCAATATTTTTTAAATTATTTTCTGATGCTCCTTTAATTATCAGAGTTCCAGAACGATTACGAATTTTTCCATCTAGTTTTATAAGAGAATTATTTTTTAGGTATTCTCCTGTTACAGATTTTTTATTATGAAGAATTTGTTTTACAGTTCCCTCAAACACTACATTACCACCATGAACTCCCGCTCCAGGACCCAAATCAACAATCCAGTCTGAATTTCGCATAATTTCTTCGTCATGCTCTACAACAATGACAGTATTTCCTAGATCTCGTAGCTTTGTTAGCGTTTTAATGAGACGTTCATTATCACGTTGATGTAATCCAATTGTTGGTTCGTCAAGCACATACAAGACACCTGTAAGATTTGAACCGATTTGAGTTGCCAATCTAATTCGCTGAGATTCTCCACCAGATAGTGTTGAACTTAATCTATTCAAAGTAAGATAGTTCAATCCCACATTCATTAGAAATTCCAATCGTTCTTTAATTTCCTTTAGTACATCTTTTGCAATATATTGTTCATTTTCAGTTAATTGTAATGTAGAAAAAAAATCATAACAGTGATCTATTGATAAATCACATACATCCATTATTCCTTTATCGTTAATTTTTACTGCAAGTGATTCTGGTTTTAATTTTTTTCCATTACATGCAGTACAAGGAGTATCCCGCATGAATTGTTTTAGCCATTCACGTTTAGATTCAGAATCTGTTTCCATAAATGACCGTTGGAGATTGACAAGTACTCCTTCAAAGGCATCAGTGTATTGCCATGATGAATCACCAGACTTTGATTGATATTTAAAATCAATTAAATCGTTAGACCCATGTAAAATAATTTTCAGATGCTTGGAAGATATTTTTTCAATAGGAGTCATTAAATCAAAACCAAATTTTTTACCAACAGCTCTTAAAGCTTGTTTTCTAAACGCAGAAAATCTTCCACTCCATGGAACAATTGCACCATCTAAAATTGATTTACTCTTATCTGGAATTACAAGATCTTCATCAAATTCCATTTTTACACCTAAACCATTACATGCTTTACACATTCCAAATGGAGAGTTAAATGAAAAAGTTCGAGGCTCTAGCTCACCAATGGTCAGGCCACAATAAGGACAAGCATTGTTTTGAGAAAATATCTTTTCAGATTTATCAGATGAAATCATAACATCACCTTTTGATGCTTTTATTGCAGTCTGTATTGCTTCAAAAAGCCTAGATCTTTCAGATTTTTCGGTCTGAATTCTGTCTACTACAATCTCAATATTATGCCATTTTTGTCGATCAAGTGGAGGAATTGTCTCATCTAGGCTCAAAATTTCCCCATTTAGACGTATTCTAGAGTACCCATCTTTTTTTATCTGTTCAAATAATTTTTCATATGTTCCTTTTTTTCTTTGAATAATTGGAGATAAAATCAAAATCTTTTGATCAGCAAAATCTCTGAGAATAGAATCACAAATTGTTTCAACAGATTGACTTGAAATTTTTCTTGAACAATTCACACAATAAGGAATTCCAATTCTTGCAAAAAGCAATCTCATATAATCATAAATTTCAGTAGTTGTTCCAACAGTAGAACGTGGATTTTTGCTTGTTGTTTTTTGTTGAATAGAGATTGCAGGAGAAAGACCTTCAATTGAATCAACATCAGGTTTGTCCATCATTTCAAGAAATTGTCTTGCATATGCAGAAAGGGATTCAACATAACGTCTCTGTCCTTCAGCATAAATTGTATCAAAAGCTAAAGTTGATTTTCCAGAGCCAGACAATCCACTAATTACAACAAGCTTATTTTTTGGAATGTCTACATCAATATTTTTTAAATTATGATGTCTTGCACCACGAATTTTTAATTTACTTTCTGCCATCTTTAAATTTGATCTCTTTTTCCAGTCTTTTTATCCTATCTCGGCATTCAATTGCTCGCTCAAAATCTAATTCTTCGGAATATTTTTTCATTTGGTATTCCAGATCAATAATATCGGTAGCAAGGTCATGAGTTGATTTTAGTTTAGACTCATCTAATGTTGTAACTTGTTTAGGAACCGATTTTATGATAGTCCTTGGAGTAATATTATGTTCTTTGTTGAATTGAATTTGTTTTTCTTTACGCCTTTTTGTTTCATTTATTGCATTTGACATGGATTTAGTAATAGTATCAGCATACATGATTACAGTTCCATTTTCATTTCTTGCTGCTCTTCCAAAAGTTTGAATCAAACTAGTAAAATTTCTGAGAAATCCTTCTTTGTCTGCATCAAGTATTGCAACTAGTGAAACTTCAGGGATATCCAATCCTTCCCTTAACAAATTAATTCCAACTAGAACATCAAATTCGCCTAATCGTAGTTGTCGAATAAGTTCTGTCCTTTGTAATCCCTCAATTTCAGAGTGCATGTACCTTACTCTAACTTGTTTTTTGGAGAGATACTCAGCTAGGTCTTCAGCCATACGTTTTGTCAAGGTTGTGACTAAAACACGTTCATTTTTGGCGGATCTTTTAGCAATTTCCTGGATTAAATCATCCATTTGATCTTTAGTAGGCCTAATTTCTACAACAGGGTCCAATAGACCAGTTGGTCGTACTAGTTGTTCTGCAATTTGAGAAGATATTTTTTTCTCATAATCACTTGGAGTTGCAGAAACAAAAATAGTATTTTTTAGATAATCTTCAAATTCTTCAAATTTTAATGGTCTGTTATCATATGCACTTGGTAAGCGAAAACCATATGTCACTAGTTGTTTTTTTCTTGAATAATCACCTTTGTACATTCCATGTAGTTGTGGTAATGTAACATGTGATTCATCAATAACTAGTAAATAATCATCACCAAAAAAATCCATCAGGCAAAATGCTTTTTCACCAGCTTTTCTGCCATCAAAATGTCTCGAATAATTTTCAATTCCTGAACAATAACCTAATTCTTCAATCATTTCTAGATCATATTTTGTTCTCATCTCTAATCGTTGTTTTTCAAGTTCGTTGAGTTCAGGTAATCTTTGTTTTAGTTCATTTTTGATTGAGAAGATAGCCTTTTCCCTAACATCTTTTGCTATCAAATAATGTTTGGCTGGAAATATTTTCATCTGAGTTATTGTACGTTTTTCTTTAAGTGAGATGTTATCTAACAAGGTTATTTTTTCTACATCGTCACCAAACATCGAAATTCTAACAATATCTTCAGAATATGCAGGAATGATATCTATAGTATCACCTTTTACTCTAAAATTTCCAGGAGCAACTTCAGTGTCATTTCTTTCATATCGTGCATCAATGAATTTTTTTATAAGATCATTTCTTTTTATTACATCGCCTGCATTAATTGTAATTGCTAAATCTTCCCAATCTTTTGGATTACCAAGTGAGTAGATACAAGATACTGTAGATACAATAATCGTAGGCTCACCAGATAGAAGCATTGCAGTTGCCTCTAAACGCAATTTTTCAATTTTTTCATTAATCTGTGTATCTTTTTCAATATACGTATCAGTTTGAGGCAGATAACTCTCAGGCTGATAGTAATCATAATACGATACGAAATATCCAACATTATTTTTTGGAAAAAATTGTTTTAATTCAGAATAAAGTTGTGCAGCTAAAGTCTTATTGTGAGAAATTACTAGTGTGTTTTTTCCAGTTCTTGCAATCACATTTGCAATTGAAAATGTCTTTCCACTTCCTGTTACACCCAATAGTGTTTGAACTGTTCCTTTTTTTACACCTGAAACTAAAGCGTCAATAGCTTGAGGCTGATCACCTGTGGGCTCATATTCAGACACAAGTTCAAATTTATGGATTTGTTGCAACAGTTACAATCGTCTAAAACTGAACTTATAGCTAACTATTCTCCAAGTGTTACCTACGGTAGACCGTAATTTAGCACAGGTTAGCACTAGTATCAGATCTTGATTTTGTTTATTAATTAAAAATTTAATATTTCATTATGAAAAAGACATGCATTGTTTGCAATTGTGAGTTTGAGAACAGGGCAAGTGATTGTTGCTCATCCAACTGTACTTCAAAAATGATTGAAAACGCATATCAAAAAAATAGTTGAGTTCTACTAGATAGTAATTTTACCAAACAGGTTCATCAACCATCTGCAATCCAGAACTAGTAATTTCAAATCCCATGATTTTCAAAGTTTCTTGTGCAGTTGGAGAATTTCTTTTCAGTATTTGTTGTGCCAAATTAATTCTACTTTCAGGACGCATGTTTTGTCCAATTTTGTATTTACCTGAAAGAACTTCAGGAATTACTTTGATAACAGCTACTGCATCTAAAACTCTCATAGAAGATTGGATTGGATCATACCCACCCTCAGGCTGATATTTTTTCATTAAGCCATTTAACGCAAGTGTTTTTTCTTCCTTGTCTGATACTAGTGATGCAGTACCTTTGATTACAACACTGACATACAATGTATCAGCCAGAGACGCATCTTTTGGATCTTCAAAATAGGAGGGTAAAAATTCTAACTCCCTATCAACTTCAAACCCAACTTTACAGTTTCTATTGATGTTATCTATTTTTTCACCTTTGATATGCGAATGCATGTATACAGAGTCATTTAAAAAAACAAAATTCATTGGAATTATCTGAGGATATCCATTCTTATCAATACTTGAAATACGCCCAACATGTTCTTGATTCAAAAATTCTTTAATTTTTTGCTGTGATTTTATTTGTAAAATTCCAACTAGTTGCAATAAAAACAATTCTACTAATAATATTATAAATCCAGATCATTAATCGCTAAAATACAAGGTAATTAAAGAAAATTATGGACGATCCATATCTGAATGAATTAAAAAATGAATTCAAAAAATATTCCTCAGAATTAAAAATATTAAAAAAAGATCTCTTAAAATCAACTTCTCCAGAAGAACAATCAAAAATTATAAAAAAAATTGATAAAGTTGCCAAAGAGATGGAAAAAAACCAAACACAGTCAGCTAAAGTAACAAAATCAAGATTAAGAGAAATCACTAGAACAAAAAAAAGATTCTAAATACGAAATAAGATTCCTAAAATATAGGACTGGTGGAGAATAAGAGTTGGACGAAAAAGAAGAAGAATGGACGGAAGCAACAAATTTAGTTCTTAAAACACTTGAAGAATGGGGATCAAATTCAAAATTTATCTGGTTTAGAGAGCTACACAGAATTTCAGATGTTGACAAAGGACAATTAAGAAATATTCTCAATGAATTAAAAAAATCAAAAGATGTAAAACAGATGCATGGTACAAACAATAGAATATTTTTTTGTCTCAGTAAATACTATACAAAATGCCATGATGCAGAATTTAGATTTAAAGGAAAACCAATAATGCTAAGAGATGGAAGTAAAGTCAAAGTAATTCAAGGGGAAACAAACGCAACTGCACGTACAAGAAAAAGAATTGAAAAACAACATAAAAAACGACAAGTGAGATCATATACTAAAATGAAAGGCAAAAACAGACGGCCACATAAATCATAATTTAATTTTGTGGGAGATTTTCAGCGTTTCTGCGCATAAGATTGAATTCAGCACGTTTTAGTTTTGCAGATTCTGCAAGATCTTCAGTCATATCATAAAGATCATGGATTTCCAGATTTGAAACTATTTCATCTTCTTTTTGATCTTCCAAGTCCTGCTCAATGTTAGATAAAATATCAATATTTTCTTCGAGAATTTTGATGCATTTTTTTATTGCCTCAGGAAGTTCATCGTCCATATCAATTAGCAAGTTATGGTATAGTAAATGATTTTCGATGTAAAATAGACTTATTTTTGGATTTGTTCACGCAAATAAGGCATTACATGGCTTGCAAATTTATCAATTGAGCCAAAGTAGTTTTTACCCCAGAATCTAATTACGAAATGGTTTACACCTGCTTTCATAAATCGCTCAAATGTAGGAATGATATCATCAGGAGTACCAACTGCAGTTGATGAACGAGCAATTTTATCAGGAATTTTTGTTGCAGCCTCTCTCATTTTTACAATCCAAGATTGATCAGACATAGAATATTCTGTAAAGTATTTTACAAAATCAAATCCTTCAATTTCTTTAATGCCATGTACTCGTAAGACTTCAGGCTTGAACAAACTTACCTTTACAGCTTCTTTCATTTTTGCCCATGATTCTTCTGCATCTTCTGAAAAATAAACGTCAATGTCAAGTGCATATTGGAACTTATCTTTTTCTTCTTGAGTACGATTATGTTTATTCATAGATGTTTGAATTTGTTTTGCATGATCTTCAAACAATTCAGGAGTATAACCAATTGGTAGCCATCCCTCTCCTAATTTTCCAGTAAGTTCCAAAGTGCGAGTACCACCTGATGCCATGTAAGTTGGTGGATGTGGTTTTCGAATTGGTGGTGCTTGAAGACATGCACCTTCTAATTTGTAATATTTTCCTTCGTAGTTTACAGTGTTATCAGGAGTTGAACCATACAATGTTTTGATAACTTGAATTTGTTCTTCCCATTTTGAAACTGGTTTTTCAAATGGAATACAAAACTCTTTTAAATTTTGAGCTTCACCTGCACCAATTCCTAAAATTGCTCTTCCTTTTGAAACTCTGTCAAGCGTAATTGCAGCTAATGCAATGTTTGATGGGTGTCTTCTTATTGCATCAGTGACACAAGTTCCTAGTTCAACATTATTTGTAACTGCAGCAATTGCAGAAAGCATTACCCAAGGATCTAAAACTATAGCATTTCTCCATTGAGGTACATTTGTGTGATCCATATAGAAAATAGAGTCATAGCCAGTTTTATCGGCAAGCATACATGCAGTTAAAATTTGATCTTCTGAATATCCTGCACGGGCAACATTTAATCCGTTTTGAATACCGAACTTTAATGGCTTTTCAGTAATCATACAATTAGACTAAAACATTAGCATAAATAAGTTTAGTCAAAACGAGAATCGTTATAATGTATCAATAAAATAGAAAAAAAAGTAAAATCCGTATGGATTTTTTATAGATTACCTGATTTAATATCCTCTAGACACTTGATGACATCTTGTTTAGTTATAGGGATTGGGTTTGGATCCAAATGTCCCCTGTCAGTCATCACAGTATCTGCTGCTTCTGATACATCAGCCTTTAGAGTTAATCTATCAAAGCCAAGTTTAGCCATGGCTTCTTTGAATCTATCATAGAAGATGGATTTGTTATGCTTATGTGCAACTGTAGTACAAGAAGACAATGAATATCCGTGGGGGATTCCTTCATTTGAGAACACATATGATAATGCATGTCCAAGAGTAGTTGAACAGTTACCAAATCCAATACCAGAAAGCATCGAACCATAAGGATAGTTTTCTGGTTTGTCATTCATGATTGCATCATATAGTATCTCAAATGCTTGCTTACACATTGTTCTTGTAAAGTCATTACCAAGTTTGCTGTCATAGCCCTCAGTTGCTTGTGCACATGCATCACAAACAGAGCTTTTGATGACTTGTTCTGGAGTACCATCCATAAAATATGAATCGACTACAGCCATGTCAGCAAGAAATCTGTCTTCTCGTAATAGTTTCTTTTTTCCATCAAACTTCAAAACGCAATAGGTTGTCATTTCAGCTCCTGTTCCAAATGTGGTTGGAATTAAGATTTTTTCTTTTTTCATTTCAGGTGCAGCGTATTTTACTACATCCATTGAACTGCCTCCTCCCAATCCAATTAGTACTGAAGGGTTCTTGTCTTTGAATTTTGAAATAACAGTATTGACATCATCAATTGATGGTTCAGGTGTTACTTGATCATACAGTAAATAGTCCTTAATCCCCATTTTGCCAAGCCATTTATCAGAAAGTTCTGGAGGAACGGTTGTGACAACTAGGGCATTTTTTGGGTATTCTGTTTCACCAAGTGCATTTTTTCCAAAATTAATTATTTTTGGAATACGTACTGTGTGCATAAATCTAACCATCATTGATTATTATTATATCTTGGCGTGAAAAAGAAACGTATGATTATTCAAAATTATGAAGAATTAGCAACATCAGAAAAGAAGATAGATTGTTTGAAGATTCTAGAGGAAGGACTAAAAGCTGCTGACCCAGAAAACATCATATCAAAATTTGTCACTCCAGAAGAAATTAAAATTAATGGAAAAACTATCGAACTAAACAAATTTTCTGGAATCTATACAGTGGCATTTGGAAAAGCCGGAGATTCAATGACTAGGGCATTAAACGCAATTATCCCAATTAAAAATGGCATCATAGTAATCCCAAAGGGTTCAAAATCAAAAATAAAAAGCAAAAAATTTCAGATTTTTAATTCTGGACATCCAAAGCCTGATCAGACAAGTGTAAAGGCAGCAAAAGAAGTGATAAAATTTCTACAAAATAGGAGAGAAGGAGAATTAGTGATTTATTTGGTTTCAGGCGGAGGATCGTCATTACTTGCAATTCCGGACGACATAACATTGGACGATAAAATCTACGTGACCAATCTATTGCTAAAATCAGGTGCTACAATTCAAGAGTTTAACTGTATTAGAAAACACTTGTCAAAAATTAAGGGGGGCAGATTAGTTGAAAATACTAAATGTCAAGGAATTGGACTAGTTATGTCAGATGTCGAAGGAGATGATCTTTCATCTATTGCATCAGGGACAACATATATGGACGATACAACATTTTTAGATGCATTAAACATAATCAACAAGTACAAATTAAAAAATAAAATCCCATTAGAAATTTTACAAAGATTAGAAGATGGATTTAAAGGAAAAATTCCTGAAACGCCAAAAAAAACATTGATTGAAAATTATATCATTGCAAACAATAAAAATTGTCTTGATGCAATGGAATTAAAAGCTAAAGAGCTTGGGTATAAAACAAAAACAATGCAGATATTTGGCAACATAAAAGAAGCTACACAAAAAATTGTGGAAAATATTTCAGACGAACAAAAAACCTGCCTAATATTCGGTGGTGAACCAACAGTAGAAGTAATTGGAAAAGGGACGGGAGGAAGAAATCAAGAGTTAGTTTTGAGAATTTTAAAGAATGCACGAAACATGAAAAAAATTGCCATTGCATCAATAGGTACAGATGGGATTGATGGAAATTCATTATTTGCAGGAGCATTAATAGAAAATATCAAAATTGATGAGTCAATAATTAAAGAATTTTTAAAAAATAGTGATTCTGCAAGATTCTTTCAAAAACAAAAATGCAATATTCGAACCGGTTTTACTCATACAAATCTTATGGATATTGGCATGGTATTGAAATAAATTTTCAATTACAGATTGATTGTTGTTCCTTCTTTGAACGCTCTTTTCGCATTCTAGCTATAACTGCAGTTAATTGTGCATCATGAATTTCATCCAGAGTTTCGCACATAAAACTTGCATAAAATACTGAAACTTAAAGATTTAATGAGATTTTATAAGATAGATCAATCAGGATTTGAGAATTATGCATTCTTAGAAATTCACATTATTTCCAAATCATTAAAATTTTTAATTTGTTTATTTTATTACAGTCACTGGAGCCTTTGCTGTTTCAACAAGATAACTTGAAACACTTCCCAAAAAAATACGTTTTAGAGTACTTTTACCTTTTGCCCCAATTACAATCAGATCATGTTTGTATTTCTTAGCAAATTGTTCAATATCATATGCAGGATCAGAACCATAAACTAACTTTGTCGTAAAAGGTACACTTTGATTAATGCACCTGTCTTCTGCATCCTTGATAAATTTCTGAGATTTTTTTGCTAGAGATTTTTTGACTTTGTCTTTAGAGTACCCAATAATATGAACTGGGGGAAGGGTTGCAATATGAAGAAGAGTTATAGAAGAATTATCATTACTAGCAAATTCAATTGCCTTTTCTAAACCTCTTATAGAATTTGGAGAACCATCAATAGGAACAAGGATTTTTTTCATGGTTAAAGTGAATTTTTACTGAGATTTATGTATACGAGATGAATTTCATTTAAAAAAATAAGATAGTAGTAGAAAATTGGTAATTACAAAAAATCAGAGCTAAAAGATCTATGGTAGGATAAAACACTCATCAGATATTGTTACTAAAAATGTATATGAAAGATATAAAAAATTCTCACAGTTGTTTAAAACAAATTCAAAAAATAAACGTTTTTTTAATAAAAAATATGTTGGTTTGAAATACCATAATCACTAAATCATACCATGAATAAAAAAAGTATGAGCAAATGCGACAATCCATCTTGTGTATGTGGTTGCCATGAGGGATCAAATTATAGACGTGGAAGGATAAGAGGATAGATTATGGAAATTGCGTATATTTTGATACAATGTGATTTAGGTTCCGAAGAGCAGATCATAAATCAAATTATGCAAATTCCAGAAATAAAAGAAGTAAGAGGAACATATGGAATTTATGATGTTTTTTGCAAAATTCAAGCAGACACAAAAGATTCACTAGATAATGTAATTACGAATAAAATTAGAAAGATTCCAAAGATTCGCTCAACCATAACACTTCATTACATACCATCACAGGGTGGAAAGTAAATGCTAGAAAAACAATTCAATCCAGATGTATTGTATAACAGAATTGTTCATTATTACATGGATAAGAAAGGATATTCGATAGACAAAGCAAATGCGATTGCACAATCGGTAGTTAAAAGAGAGGCTCAAAGAAGAATATGTAAAAACGATAAATGCAAACATTTCTCACATGATCACATTAGAAATTCTGAAACATGTTTAGTACTAGATTGTAATTGTGGAAAATTTCAAACTAAGTAAAATCATCTAAAGAATTTTCACGAAGAGGTTTTGCACTAATTCCAAGGCTTCTTAGATGTGCTGCAAATTCTTCAACAAATCCATGTATAGTGTAAACTTGTTCTGCTCCAGAACGAATCACCAAATCCACTAATTCATTGAAATCACAATGATCACTCAGAGTTATTGAATAATCTGAACGACGTCCAAATGCAAATCGGTGAGATTGTGCCCAACCACTAAAACCAATAGTTACTGCCCCATATTTTGATTTCATATCTTTAAGAAATTGATTCTTTTCAGACATTAACGGAGCTATCATCACCCACGGTTTATTTTTTAATAATCCATTTTTTTCAGCTTCAGTATGACCAATTCCATCATTTAATGAGATACCAAGTTTCTGATGAAGAGCATTCATTTGTTTTACAGAATCATGAAAATATAATGGCCCCCAATGACCAAAAAGTTGAGTAATAGTTTGAGCTTTTCCTAATTGATAACCCAATAAAATTACAGGAATTCCTTTTCCATAAAGTTCTGAGATCAATTCATTGACTTGTTTTTGAATAACATCTAATTTTGGAAATACAAATTCTGGCAAACCAAATGTACATTCTGTGATTAGTGTTTTGCATTTTGGAATTATTCCACCTTTAAGAAATCCTCTATCTCGAGTACAAATATCCCCAGTATAGAAAACATCATCAAAAAGCAAACTTTTTGCACCTAAAATATGCCCACTATCAATTAATGAAAAATCAACAATATTTTGTACATGATTTTCCATTTTAAAGCCTCTGAGATTTGCAATCTCACTTGTCTCAATTGAAGCAAGTATAGTACCGCCATTTTTGGATGGGAGGTGATCAGAGTGTGCATGGGATACAAAATTTACTCCTATTGAATCAGTTTTTTTAGGATCCAAACTAACACGCTTACCGCCAGTCTCACATAGTATTCCGTTTTTGGTCATTCTAATACGAGGAGACAATGTCAAACAAAATAATTGGATTTGATATAAATTGCAGGTTTGATCTACTATTGACTAGTTGCTAAATCTAGGAATTTTAATTTCAGGACGTGGGAGCAACATGGAATCCATTCTAAAAGCAATTAAACGTAAAAAAATTCCAATTAACCCAGCTATAGTCATATCAAACAAACCAGATGCAAAAGGATTGAAGATAGCACAAAAAATGGGCATAAAAACAGAAATAATTGAAAGTAAAAATTTCAAAGGCAGCAGATGGGAATACGATAAAAAAATAATATTAATTTTAGAAAAAAATGGAGTTACGCCAAAAAATGGATTAATTTGTTTGGCAGGATTTATGAGAATAATTAGTCCAGAATTTGTTAAAAAATATAAAAACAGAATAATTAACATACACCCAGCTTTACTTCCAGCTTTTCCAGGATTGGATGCTCAAAAACAGGCAATTGACAATGGTGCAAAATATTCAGGATGTACTGTACATTTTGTAGATTCAGGAGTAGATACAGGGCCGATAATTTTACAACTAGTAGTTAAAGTAAGAAACAATGATACAGAAAAAACATTATCAAAACGAATTTTAGCAAAAGAGCATCAAGCATATCCTGAAGCTGTCAGACTATTTGCCGAAAATAAGATAAAAATCGTAGGCAGAAAAACTATAATTTCCTAAGAATCCAACCCACTAAAAAAATACAACACAACTAATTCTTTTGAATTACCATGGAAAAAGTGAGGAATTTTTTTCTCTACAAAATACATTTTATTTTCAGAAATTTCATAGTCTTTGTTTTTTATTTTTAAAAAACCGTTACCTTTGATTATAAAATATACTTCATCACTATCATGGGGCTCTTGAGTATCTTCTTCTCCAGGCTGCAATACGAGCACACCTGTAGCTAAATTTTCTTTATTGATAAAAGTATGAAAATAGTTATCACTTTGTTTTATTTTTTCAATGTATTTGTTTACGTCAAAAACTAGGTTCATTTTATTGTGAAACTACAGTATAAAATTTAGGTTCAGGTAATTTTTCCATATATGATGTAGCCATGGAATGAAGTTTTTCATGCTCAGGACTTTGATGCATTTTACTAAATTTTTCAAGATTTTCAAATTCAACTAAGATTCTATGTTTGCCATCTTTCGTTTCCAAAAGGCGTCTATTTACAAATCCATCAAATGTGGATACGGTTTTATTTGATTCTGAAAACCAATTTTTAAAGCCATCAACAGATTCTGGTTTTATTTGAACATCAGATATTACTACAAACATAAAACCACTCCAAAATAGTTCCATAATTTCCTTTCTAAGATTTTCAATTGCAGATTTATTCATTTCAAGGATTAAATATCTACAAGTTAGAATTAATCTTGATGACGGGCATAAAAATAGACGGAAAAGAGATTGCCCAATCAGTAAAAGACAGAGTTAGTAAAGCTGTTAAAGAATTAAAAAATCAAGGGATCAACCCATGTTTAGCAACGGTTCTAGTTGGAGATAATCCAGCATCCGCTACGTATGTTAAAAACAAGCACAAAGCTTGTGAAGAAGTAGGAATTGTTACTAAAGATTTCAAGTTTGCTTCAGAGATTAGCCAATTAGAATTAAATAAAAAAATCGATGAGCTAAATAACGATAAAACAGTTCATGGAATTTTAGTACAATTACCATTACCAAATCAATTAGATGAATTTTTTACAACATCTAGAATTTCACCTCTAAAAGATGTAGATGGTCTCACACCACATAATGCAGGGTTACTAGCAATGAAAAAAGCTGCGCTTGTGGCATGTACACCGTTAGGAGTAATGGAAATGTTTGATTATTACAAGATAGATTTAGATGGAAAAAATGTAGTTTTGATTAATCGCAGCAATTTAGTTGGAAAGCCGCTATATCATTTACTTTTAGCAAGAAATGCAACCGTGATCACATGTCATTCTAAAACTAAAAACATCAAGGAGTTTTGCCAACACGCAGATATCATAATTACAGCTGTTGGAGATAGAAGCAAGTTCACATTAACACCAGATATGATAAAAAAAGATGCAATAATAATTGATGTTGCAATATCAAGATACAACGAAAAATTAGTTGGAGATACAGACTATGAACAAATTATTAAAAAAGCATCCTATGCAACGCCTGTTCCAGGAGGCGTAGGGCCGATGACAGTTGCAATGTTATTGAAAAATACAATAACAGCTGCATCATTGAGTAGTCAAATTGAAAGATAATTCTGAAAAAACATCATTAAGAAAATTTCTTCTTGATAAAAGAGACAGTACTTCGTTTGATTTAATGAAAATTGTAAGCAAAGCAATACAAAAAAGATTAAAAAAAATTGATTCGTTTAGAAATGCAAGAAAAATAGGGATGTATTATCCCATAGGAAGTGAAATAATGACACAAGACATCATACAAGAAGCACTAAGTGAAGGAAAAGAAGTTTTTTTACCCAAAGTAGTTGGAAAAAATATAGAATTTAGAAAGATTGAAAGTGTTAACAATCTAGAAAATGGATCTTTTGACATAATGGAACCTCGTAATGAATGCCCAATAGATAACAACCTAGATGTCATATTGGTTCCAACAGTAGGAATTTCACCAAAAGGAGTAAGATTAGGATACGGTCATGGGTTTTACGATAGATTTTTAGCTGAAAATAAAATTGAAACAATTTCAATAACAATGGAAAAACAGATAGTAAAAAACATCCCATTTTCAGAACACGATATACCAATTAATTGGATCGTTACTGAAGATAGAGTAATTGATACATCAAAGATACGATAGACCTTTTTTACCAATATCTGTTCTATAAAATTTGCTTGGCCAAGAAATTTTTTCTACTGCAGCATAGGCATTTGAAATTGCAGAAGATAACGTGTCACCAAGGGCTGTGACTCCTAATACTCTACCACCGTTTGATAGAATCCTTCCATCTTGTTTTTTTGTTCCAGCATGAAAGACAATAGCATTTTTTGGAATTAAATCAAACCCAGTTATTTCTTCACCTATCGGAAATGATTCAGGATATCCCTTAGATGCTAAAACAATACAAACAGAGGATTGATTTTTCCATTTGGGTTTTGGCATAGAAGATAACGAGCCATCCACACTTGCAACAAAATAATCATACAAATCAAAGTCCATCCTCATCATAATTGGTTGGCATTCTGGATCACCCATACGTGCATTAAATTCTAAAACATATGGCTCATCATCTCTAATCATTACTCCGGCATAGAGAAATCCTTTGAAAATAATTCCTTCATTTTTCATGGATTGAATTGTTTTATTGATGATTTTATTTTGGATTTTTTCAGCAAGTGTATCATCAATTACAAGAGTTGGAGAATATGCACCCATCCCTCCTGTATTAGGACCTTTATCATCATCAAAAATTCTTTTGTGATCTTGACTTGACGCCATAGGTATTGCTGTCACTCCATCACATATTGCAATGTAAGAAGCTTCAATTCCATCAATTCTCTCCTCTACAATAATCCTATTACCAGCATTACCAAATGCCTTTTTTACCAGTATTGAATTAATTGCAGCAATTGCTTCATCAGAACTATTACAAACTATCACTCCTTTTCCAGAAGCAAGCCCATCAGCTTTGACTACAACATTATAATCAAGGGATTTTACATATTCTTCTGCTTTTTTTGGATCATCAAAGATTTCAAATTTTGCTGTTTGAATTCCATTTCTTTTCATAAAATTTTTTGCCCAAATTTTACTAGATTCTAATTGTGCAGCATTTTGAGATGGGCCAAAAATTTTCAAATTCATTTGATTAAATTTATCAACAATTCCCGCAGCAAGTGGAATCTCTGGACCAACTACAGTAAAACAATTATTCTTTTTTGCAAATTCTGCAAGGGAATCAAGATCATCAACATTAATTGAAACATTATTTTCAGTGCCACCATTTCCAGGTGCAGTAAATACAGTATCTACCTTAGGGCTTTGTGATAATTTCCATGATAGTGCATGTTCTCGTCCACCCGAACCAATGACTAAAACATTAACCAATAAAAATTATCTTTTGCTCAATTATATAATCCAAGTTATCAAAATGTAAAAATAGATTTCAACACAACTTCATATTTTAGTTATCTACCTATTGGACTTCAATTGTATAAAACTAGATAGTGCTAGAATTGAATAAAGAATCAAAAAATCAATTTAGCTTTATAATGCCACACCTATATCAGAATTCAAGATGGAACTTTCATCGAAATTTGATGCAAAATCAATCGAGTCTGAGATTAAAGCGTATGTAAAATCAATTGACATTGAAAGATTGATCTTTGAATCAGACAAGCCTGAAAAGATCATGTTTATTGAAGGACCTCCAACTATGAATGGAATTCCACATGCAGGGCATCTTAGAGGACGCGTAATCAAGGATCTTTGGTATAGATTCAATACACTGCGGGGGAAAAAAATTGTATTTAACGGTGGTTGGGATACACAAGGACTTCCAGTAGAATTACAGGCAGAAAAAGAGCTTGGAGTGACTGGAGGCAAATCAGAAGTTATTGAAAAAGTGGGAATTGAAAAACTAGTAGATGAGTGTAAGAGAATTGTAAAAAAATTCAACACAAAATGGGTAGAAGTTGATGAATTACTTGGAATGTCGTTTAATCACAACAAAGCATATTGGACTTATCGAGATGAATTCATTGAAAGAGAGTGGCAGATACTAAAAAAAGCACATGAAAATAAAATATTAGAAGAAGATTTTACAGTAATTGCTTATTGTCCTAGCTGTCAAACATCACTTAGTC
>CAZQXU010000013.1:0-13588 GCA_964597385.1 uncultured Nitrosopumilaceae archaeon
TATGAAGCCTTTTGTTTTATGGATGACTGGTTTACCATGTTCTGGAAAGACTACTATTGTAAAAGAACTCCAAAAAGACATCCCAAATCTAGCTATGCTTGATGGAGATGAACTAAGAGAGTGGTTTTCCCCTAAAGATTTTTCCAAGGCAGGCAGAGATGAACACAACAAAAAAGTTGCACATCTAGCAAAATTATTGTTAAAACATGGGGTTCCCTCCGCAGTTTCTTTAGTTTCTCCATACAAAGAAAATAGAGATAATGCACGAGAGATTATTAATTCAGGTGATCAATTTGCTGAATGTTACGTTAAATGTTCCCTTGAAAAATGTGAACAAAGAGATGTCAAAGGAATGTATGCCAAAGCAAGAAAAGGAGAGATTAAAGGATTTACAGGAATTGATGATCCCTATGATGCTCCACAAAATCCGGATTTGCTAATAGATACAGAACATGAACAATTGACTGATAGTACTAACAAAATAAAGGATTTTCTTAAGAAAAGAAATCTAATTTAGTTTTTTAAATTCTTTAACTATTTTATCATGAATTATTCCATTAGTTACTAAAATTCCATTTTTATGATTAACAATTTTGTTATTATATGTAATGTCATTTCCTGACATGTCAGTCATTTTTCCACCTGCTTCAGAAATTAAACAATAAGATGCAGCTGAATCCCATTCTTTCATTTTATCTGTTGTAGTTATGTATGCTTCAGCTTCTCCAGAACTAATTTTTCCTACTTTTAATGAACTTCCAATACTAGTGAAGTTTTTAATCCCTAATTTTTTGATAAACATTTTTTCTTTTTCTGAAAGATGATGTCTTGAACCAACTGCTTTGCATTTTGAGAGTTCTGATATTTTAGTAACTGATATTTCCTTCCATTTGCCTTCTGAAAATTTAAAAGCACCACATCCTTTTTGTGCTGCAAAAATTGTTTTTTCTGTTGGCCATCCTATGACACCAATAATTGGTTTTTTATTTTTAATTAATGCAATCATAACTGTAAATTCTCCAGTTTTATCTATGAAATCAGATGTACCATCAAGAGGATCAACTATCCAAATGATTTCTTCTGATAATCGTTTTTGATCATCTTTATCTTCCTCTGATAAAATTTTATGATTAGTTTTTGATAAAATAGTCTTAATAATCTCATTACTTTTTAAATCGGCTTCGGTAATCGGCGAGTCATCACTTTTTGTGAATGTTTCATATTTGCTTTTGTATATCTCTAAAATTGAATTTCCAGCTTCATATGCAGCTTCAATAGCCACATCTAATTCTGGCATTTTATCTAAAATTGGAATGTTTTTCAATGGTTATTACCTAGGTTGTTAATTCTGGTTTTAATGTCCAAACAACTCCTAGGACAATAAATGGAATGGACATTATTCCGATAATTCCAAGTATGATATTAAATTGAGATTCTGATACTTGTGGATTGTTTACAATCCAAGGTAATGGAAGTGTAATTACTACCCAAATTATTCCTAATAAAATAATTAATTTTGCTTTTTTCTTTCTATCTGACATCATTTTCATTACTCATTAAACAGTATTAAAGCCATGTGAATTTTATTTGATTGATTCTCCACCGTCAACTGTAAGAATTGCGCCTGTTGTCCATGCAGCGTCATCAGACGCAAAATATAAAATTGCTTTAGCTACTTCCTCCGGCTTACCAATTCTGCCTATTGGGTGCTCATTATCCATAAATTCCCTATCTTTTTGAGTTTTTAAAAATGGTTTTGTCATATCAGTATCTACAACACCAGGACAAATACAATTAACTCGAATTTTGTCTTTTGCATACTCCAATGCCCAACATTTTGTAAGAATAATTATTCCAGCTTTTGATGCTGAATATGCATCAGCATTAAATCCTTGGTAGGCTTTTAATCCTGCATCAGATGAAATATTAATTATTGATCCTGCTGTTTTTCGTAAATGAGGTATAGCTTCTTTTGTAAATCTAAACTGTCCTGTGAGATTCACATCTAATATTTCATTCCATTCAGATTCATCAATTTCATGTAATTGTTTTATTTTTGGGAATACTCCTGCATTATTTATCAAAATATCTAACTTGCCAAATTTTTTAATCGTTTGCTCTACTACTTTTTTAACATCATTTTCATTTCTAATATCTGCTGCTATTCCTATTGTGTTTGCAAGCTGACTAGTAGCTTTTTCTAATCGTTTTGAATCTTTTGCTGTTATCACTACTTTTGCACCGTTTTCTACAAAAATTTTTGCAGTAGCAAAACCAATACCTCTACTCCCGCCAGTTATAATGGCAACTTTTCCCAATAATTTCAATATTTTATTCAGTAAATTTCGTAATTTATAGCAGTATAAACTTGGAAAAAATTATTCATAAAATTCAAAATTCATTAATCATTAGTAAAGACCAAATTTTTATTTCGAAAATTAATTCTCCAGTTTTAAAATCTTAATATTAAAAATAATTTTTTATAACTGAATTTCCAAAAACTCATTTTAAGTATAGCTAAAAATCTTATAAAAATCCATAAATTATTATAATTTTTTGTGTTAAATCTTAAATAGTTAAAGTTACTATAAGAATTAATGCCGAAGGATATAATTCCTATCGACTAAAATCGCGTTGCCCCGCAGAACAAAAAAGGCATTCAGGCGTTTTAACGACCTGACCACGAGAGGAAATCTCTCAGAGTTCTGCAGTAAAGGGGTAAACGCCTTTACTTTTCAATAATATACACTGATAACGAACCCAATTCGTTTCCATTTGGATTAATTTCAATTAGTATTTTTTGCGATGTAGGAATTATAATCTCTTTTTGACCAGTATAATCCCATGTATAATATTCAGATATTCCTGTTTGATGTAATGTTCCATTTAATTTGAAATTTTCTGAAAAGTCATAATTTTCACCTTTTAATAAAATATTTAGAGATTGAGGACTATCACCATTTGGAATAAATTTTAAAACATAATTTCCTTCATTTATTGTAAATGTATTAGAATAAATTCCATTTTTATATAAACTAGGATCTGCTAAAGTTACATGAAAAACTGCATTATTGCTAATCTTCTCAGATGAATTAAAAGATAATCCTATAACAATTATAATCAATATTATTGGAATTATAATTATTATTTTATTCATTTAATTTCAATTATCAATCCATTATAAAAATAAATTATAATTCTAATGCTTCTTTCAAACCTTTGTATCTATTTCTAATAGTTACTTCTGTTACACCTGCAGAAACAGCAATATCTTTTTGAGTTTTATTCTCACCATTTATGACACAAGACAAATACAATGCAGCAGCAGCTAATCCCATTGGATCTTTTCCTGCAGAAAGTTCAATTTTTGCAGCTTGGTCTAAAATTTCAACTGCTTTTCTTTTTGTTTTTTCAGACAAACCTGCAATACTAGATATTCTTGATACGCATTTAACAGGATTAACAACTGGCATTTTCAAATCTAATTCTCTTAGTAATAATCTATAACATCTTGCAATATCTTTTCTTTTGATATTAATTCCATTTGAAACATCGGTTAATGTTCTAGGAGTTTCTGTATTTCTACATGCTGCATAAAGAGATGCCGCTATTAGACCAGGAATTGAACGTCCTCTGACAAGACCCTTGTCTAGGGCTTTTCTGTAAATGTATGCAGTTTTTTCAATAACAGCATCAGATAATGCAAGTTTTGTTTTTAGTCTATCTAATTCGCTAAATGCCTGTCTGAAATTTCTATCAGCTGGCTCATGAACCTGACTTCTATTATCCCATGTCCTAAGTCTTTCAATTGTACTCTTCATAGAGGCAGAAAGTGGCTTTCCTGTAGCATCTTTGTTTAAAGGATTGATGATAGTTGCCAGACCCATATCATGCATAGCCAAAGAAGTAGGAGTACCTGTTCTGGTTCTATTGTCTCCCTCATCTTTGGAAAAAGCTCTCCATTCAGGTCCTTCTTGTTCAATTCTATCTGTAGCAACAAAGCCACATTTGGAGCAAAACATCTCACCTGTATTAGAATCTGTTAAAAAAACTCCCTTGTTACAACGTTGACATCTGACTCCAGAACCAACACTTTTAGTCATAAATTCAGAAATTCATCTTCATTCTATGCTTAAAAAGATTTGAAAAATTGAGTATTTTTTGTTAATTTAGCCTAAAAAAAATATTTAAATACAATTTTTTTATCCACACAAGCATATAATGGTAAAATGTCCTCTATGCGGAGAATCGCTAAACAGCAATTCTGTGATTCAAAATCACATACAAAAAATCCATCCACAAAGAGTATCTGTCCTAAATCTTTAGGTATAGCATACTCTTGTTAGTTATATTTTATTTACTGTTAAGCAATATTTACACCTGAAATTAAGTACAAACTATATAATCAAAACCATTGTCAAACTTACAAAATAAATGGAATAGACAACAAAAACCTGGAATTACAGATAAAATTAGTGATGCCATTAACCCTAAAGGAGCTTTAAAACCAAAAATTCAAAATGGAATTAAAAAATTACAAGCACAAATTGCCAAACTTGATTCAATGCTTGTAAAATTAAATGAAAGAGATAGTAAGCTTTTCAAAAGAATTGTTGAAGCAACTCAATCACATGATGTGAATACTAGTAGAGTCTTATCAAAAGAATTAGTTGAGGTAAGAAAAACTACAAAAATTCTAAGCAATGCAAGAATAGCATTAGAACAAATAGAATTAAGATTAACAACTTATCATGATCTTGGTGACACAGTAGTTACCATCATGCCTACAATAGGTCTGATGAGAAATCTAAAATCATCTCTTGTAAAATTCATGCCAAGTGCAGATAAAGAAATTACACAGATGGCTCAAATGTTGGGTGGATTTATGACAGATAGTTTTTCAAGTGATGCTACATTTGGAATGGATGAAACAACTAATTCTGAATCTGAAAAAATTCTACAAGAAGCTGCAGCAGTAGCTGAAAGTTCTGTTGGAACTAGATTACCTTCAACACCTACAAATACTATGGCTTCAAAAAGTAACTTCTATTAATTTTCTATAGATTCTCTAGATTCTTTAATTTTCTTAACTCTACTACCTTCATTATCGATTATCCTATCAATCCCTGCCAATCTATCTCTTAAATTATTGATAATTGAGCCTACTTCATCTGCTTCGTTTTCAACTTGTTGTCTTTTATGAGCTAATTCTTTAATTCCTTTATTTTCCTCTTCGATGTATTGACTTACTTTCTGTAATTTTTCCTTTAAATTTTTAATATCAACTGACTCTTCTTCAATATCTTTCTCTAAAACAGTTCGTTTATCCTTCAAATTTTTAATCATTAGACCTACATAATCAATAGCTTCTTCCAATTTGACACGCTTATCCATCAGTTCTACGATACCGATCTCTCCTACTGTTTCATTAGATGAACTCTCATTAGATTTCATACTTGTATGTTCTACAATTCTCTCTTCAGTAGCTTCCCCACCTTCATCTTTTTTAAATTTATCAAACATTTTACCATCTATTTTCAAAATGGGAATAAAAAGTTACTATGAATCTCAAAGCTGACCTAGTGACTGATTTTTTGTTCATTTAAAAAATTATGCCGATTCCATTAAAATCAAATTTCGATATTTACTTTATGTAATTTTTTAATAGAATAAGATACATGGTTTGAGAACTATACTGATACAAAGATCTGTAATTATTCGATAAATTGTATTTTCTAGATATATCAAAGAAAGGTAGCTATTGCCTTATTATGGGTGATCTATCTTGATGACACAGCCTGTTTTTGTTTAAAACATGAATTGATAAATACCCGTATCTTTCATTTTTTAATTGCATACGTGTTTTTAATGAGTTTATCTTAAAAAACTCAATAATTCTTGTTATTGTGATTAATTTACGCCAAAAACATGTTTCAGTACCCGTTCTTTATATATCAAAATTTGCCAAAAATCTCCAAAAATCCTAAAAATAATTGAAAACTTTGGTAAAAAGAATTTTTTCTGGAATTTTTAAAAAAATTAAATTTTTATGTTAAATTATTAGGCATAAGAAAAATTGAAATTTTCTCTGATTTTAGTAATTTTACCAAAAATTACTCATTTTATGGGATGAACTACCTGTTCCGCTTTGTGTTCCGCTTTAAAGTTTCAAAATGTTCCTCATTAAGCAAGTAATTCTATACTAATCCATGTCAAAACAACAATACAGGTCCGAAATGGGCATAATGGGTGATATCCTTGACGTTACTGCCGATGGTGGTCGTTCTGGAGTCATTGTATCTGCAATATCTCGCAAAGCCAACCTATCTCACTACGCAGTACTAGACAAATGTGAGAAACTGGTAGAAGCAGGCTTAGTTGAGTCAGTCAAAAACGACAGGAATAGAGTCTTCTTAATTACCGAAAAGGGACTTCAATTTTTCCAGGAATTCAAGAGATTCCAAGGACTTGTCGAAAGTATGAATTTGAGGTACTAGCCATGAACCCAGAATTGGAGCTGACTCCAATAGAAGAGTCTATTCGAGAAGATGGAATGCTTTTTGTAAGGACTGATAGTATCCTCGAAACAATGGTTAAGACGCCTTTGATAATTGCTGGCTTAATTATTGCTATAATTGTGATGCCTATTCAGACCTCATTCAGCTCTACTCGAACTCTTGAACTAGTTATTTATTCAGATGGCTCTACTCATGTATCAAGACAAATAGATGTAGATCCATTAGAGCCTGACTTTGAGCTTGATCTATTTGGTCAATCAATAGATAATTTTGTTGCAATAGGTGATACTGGATTTTTACTATCCGAAGAAATAATCGGTAATAAAGCAATCATAGACAAATTTGGATCTGCAAGTATAACAATTGATTATGATGTTCATGATTTAATTTCCAAAGAGGGTCGAGTTTGGACATTCTCATTTAATTCCCCATCTGATTACACTTTACTAATGCCAAAAAATTCTGTTATAGTTGGAATGAGCGGTTTACCAACCAATATGGAAATAGTAGATGACCAACCAAAACTTGAACTTTCTGCAGGATTATCAGAAATAAACTATATCTTTTCATCCGTAAATCCTACTCCAAATCCAACAATTCCAAATGAATCATCATTTAGTTCTTTTACAGCTGCAATTATTGCCGGTCCAATTATAGCAGCAATTACTGCCACAATAATTATCCTAAAAAGAAAACAATCAAAATCTTCTACATTCATAACACAATCAGAACCTATTCCTGAAAAACAATCAGAATCTACATCTATTGATACTGAAACTATATTCAATTTCAGACCTGAAATGCGAGAAGATGACAAAGAAATTATAAAATTCATTTCTGATAATGGAGGTCAGGCATTGGAAAGTGAATTAAGAAAGAAATTTCTTCAACCAAGAACTACTATGTGGAGAGCTGTAAAAAGATTAGAACGATTAGGTGTCATTGAAATTGATAAAAAAGATTTACAAAATTTAGTAAAACTGAAAAAAGAATTGGAGGAAGAAAAATGAATAAAATAACCTCATTTGCATTATTGATTTTAGTATCTAGTTTAGTTTTAGGTGGCGTAACTCATACTGTACAAGCAGAAACTGATCCATTAATTCTACTAAAAATTGCAAAGCAAGCACAAAGACAACTTGAAAATCAAATGAATAATGACGTATCCGATAAAACAAAACAACTATTCAAAGAAGGCACACAAGAAATTAAGAATTTAGAAGAATCTATTAAAAACAATGATGCAGATTCAGCCAAAAAACAATTTCTTTCTACTATGAGAATTTTCAAAGAAATCTCTCAACAACTATCAAACATTAAATCTGCACAACCCGAAATGGCTACTCTTAAAGTTCCAACTAAAGATCCTTCAGCTGATCTGAAAAGAATGCAAGATTATGCTAATAATCTCAAGATAATTGCTAAAAAATATAGTACATCAATTGACTTTTCTGAATTAGACAATCTGTTTGTCTCTGCAAGAAAACAAATTTCTGATAAACAATTTGATGATGCAGTAGGAACAATTGGTAAAATTAAACAAATTACTATAGATTTGAATAATAAAATCCGTGAATATGCTTCTCAACAAGAACAATCACGCGCTACAGCATACGCCCAAACATATCTAGAACAACTTGATAGATTGATTGAAAATGCAAAGAGTCAAGGATTATCTGAAAATATCATCGAAAAACTTGAAACCGCTAAAGAAAACCTCTCATCAACAACAGATCCGCAAGAAATAATCAAACAAATAAGAGAAATTATATCAATTAAAGAACAATTTGAATTAACAAAAAATGATCGATTAGAATCTCGAGTCATGCAAATCGAAAAAACATTACTAAAACTATCTAACTCTGATAAAATAAGCAAATCTGATATTGATGAAGCTAAAAAAACAATTCAAATAATTAAACGTAATTTAGCTAAAGGTGAATTTGAAAAAGCAAATGAATTACTTCGTTCATTAGCATCTTTACTGAATATGACTCAAAACTAATCCGTCTTATCATAAACTTCATATACATTTTGAAAACAGAAATTATCATGGCTTCTAAAACAATTACTGTTGGAGTAGGAATTCCAATGATCATAGTAGGAGCTTTGATGGCATGGTTATGGGCTCCATTTCAAAGCGATATGCAAAACACAGTAGAATTTGTAGGAAGTCTAATAGGAATTTTAGGTGTAGTTTTCTTTATTTCTGGTTTATTTTATACAAAAGAACCAGTAATGCATTAATCAAAACTCATTGAATAAATAATGAAAAAATATACAATTATTACTTGAAAGTTAGATTATTTGAAATATTTACGTCAGTTGAAGGAGAAGGAATTCTTTATGGTACAAAAACACTTTTTGTTAGATTAGCTGGTTGTCCATTTACTTGTTTTTATTGTGATACAAAAGAATCTCTTCCATTAGATTCAGGTAATGAATATTCAATTGAGGAAGCATGCAGATTAATTGATTCTAATCTTAAAAATCAAACATATAAAGTAAATTTTACAGGAGGTGATCCATTAATTCAACATAATGCAGTAGCTGAACTTGCAAAATATATTCAAACTAAAAAAATCCCAACATATCTAGAATCATCATGTTTTGATTCTGATAGATTTAATCATGTATTGCCGTTTTTTGACATTATTAAAATAGAATTTAAAACTAAAGATTCAGATTTTGTAGATTCTAAACACTATGAAAGATTAATTGAAAATGCAATGAAGTGTCTTAAATTATCTGTAGCATCTAAAAAAACTACATATATCAAAATAGTTGTAAGCTCTAAAACTAAATTAGATGATTTCAAAGATTTAGTTAATAAAATATTTCAAAATATTTCAAAACATGATGTTGATGGATTTATCATACAACCTACATATGGTATTGCAGAACCTTCTTTGGAATTATTACTAAACTTGTATGATGTAGTTTATCCATATTATATTGATGTAAAAGTTGTACCACAGCTTCACAAATTTATTGGAGCACCATAATCATAGCACCTGCCTACAAACTAGATTAGGTTCAAATACTAGAAAAAATCATTCAAAATATCAGATGGATAAAGAACGCGTAAAAAAACTTGTTCGGGAATTAATTATTGAAATTGGGGAGGATCCTACTCGTGAAGGTCTTAAGGATACTCCAGAAAGAATTGCAAATATGTATGAAGAAATTTTTGATGGATACGAATCTGATTCTGAATTATCGGTACAATTCTCTGAAGATTCTGATGTAGTAGTTGCACGAAATATTCAGTTTTATTCAATGTGTGAGCACCATATGTTACCATTTTTTGGAAAGATTCACATTGCCTATTCTCCTAATGGTAGAGTTTTTGGAATCTCAAAACTGGTACGTTTAGTTGAAAAATATTCAAAAAGATTACAAATTCAAGAACGATTAACCAAGAATATAGCTGATGAGCTATTTGCTCAAGGTGTAAAAGGAGTAGTAGTTTTAGCTGATGCAGAGCACTTTTGTATGAAAATGCGTGGTGTTAGAAATGATGCAACTCTAACATCATCTGCATATAGAGGAATTTATGAAAATAAGGAAGAAAAAGAGAGTATTATGGCTATGATTAGACGACGTACTCCTGAGACATCACTATAGATTCTGAAAAATTAAATAATCAATCTTTTAGATAAAACTCATGGGTGCACATCCTAACGTTCACATTCCAAAAGAATCATGGCCTAATTGGACATGGTATGCAATTGAGTTTGGAATTGTAATTGCAATTTCAATGCTAGTATCAAGAGAAATTACCAATTCTATAGAAGGATTAACTCCAGAAATCCAAAATTATGTATTTATGGGAATTGTTGGTGGAATATTCTTTATTTGGTATATAATTATTAGAAATTTTGTTTTCAAAAAGAAAATTCTTGATAACAAATACTAGACTATTTTAGATATTTTGTTTTATCTATAATTCCCGCTTTTTGAAATGCTGTTTTTCTATTATTACAAGATTCACAAATACCACAGTGATCATTTTTACTAGAATAACAACTCCATGTTTTAAAGATTGAATCTCCCAAAGTTTT
The DNA here is from genome assembly GCA_964597385.1 of uncultured Nitrosopumilaceae archaeon. Classification (GTDB taxonomy): domain Archaea; phylum Thermoproteota; class Nitrososphaeria; order Nitrososphaerales; family Nitrosopumilaceae; genus Nitrosarchaeum. Next base: position 10,583 of record CAZQXU010000013.1, read on the forward strand.
CATACCATTTTGTATTAAATCACTTTTTGAAAGACCTTCTTTGTATGGTGACCATATTTTGATACTTTTTCGTAATCCCAAGTTTATTCCATCGATTTCTCCTTGATTAAATGCAGATTCTAATTTTTTGGTAAATATTGGTCTGCAATCAGGATAATGATTATCACCAGTATGTGCGCCGTATGCTACAAATGATGCATTTAGAGTAAATGCCCATGCAGAAGCTATTGAGAGAAAGACTGCATTTCTAATTGGAACAACAATAGAATAATCAAACTTGCTTGGAATTTTCCTTTTTGAACTAGTTAAAACATTAGAATCTCCATACAATTCTTTCATAAAACCAATATCAATAATTTTATGTTGTTTTAATCCAAATTTTTTGGCAAAAGCCTTTGCAGCATTAATCTCTCTATTAGCTTTTTGACCATATGAAAATGTAATTCCATAAAGTTCATACTTTGATTTTAAATAACTAGCTACACAAACTGAATCTACTCCACCACTAAATACAATAACAGCTTTTTTCATAATTTTTCAGATTATTTTTTTATTACTATTGCACCCTTACTTGGTTTACAAATTACAGTTTGGCATTTTGTATTTGCAGATGCAAATCCTTTGGACATAGCCAAAGCAATTTTTTTTAAATCTGCGGTACTTTTTGAAAATGCAATTACTGAAGGACCTGCTCCACTTATTGTTACACCAAGTGCTCCTGCTTTGAGTGCATTTTCTTTTACCTTGCTAAATCCTGGGATCATATGTAGTCTTGCAGGCTCTACAATTACATCTTTAATGGAATTACCTATCAGATCAGGATCTTTTTTCATAAAGCCTGCAACAATTAATGCAGCATTTGACAAATTTACAACACTATCACTTAATCTTACTTTTTTAGGTATTACACCTCGAGATACCTTTGTTTTCTTTTTTGGAACTTCTAGTGTTGGAACTGCTATACACATTCTTAGATTCATTGGAGGTTCAATCTTGATTACATTTAGAGGATTTGTTCTAACTATGACAAATCCACCTAGTACTGATGCTGCAACATTATCATAATGAACAGAACCTGCACTAGCTTTTTCCCCAAATCCCGCAAATTCTACAAGTGTATTACCATCTAATTTTAATTCAAACATTTGATTAAATGCAATTACTGCTGCTGCTGCTGAAGCTGCACTACTTCCCATCCCAAATCCAGCTGGTACACCTTTTTTGATTTTAATTTCTATACCGTCTTTAATTTTAAATTTCTTTATCATATTTTTAATTACTAATCCTGCAGTGTTGTTATCTGGATCTGTTGGAATGTTGTCTTTAGTAACTATGGTAACGCCACTATTTTTTTTTGTTAATGTGATTTCGTCAAAAAAAGCATCAACAGCTAATCCAAATACATCAAAACCTGGACCCAAATTTGCTGTAGATGATGGTGCTCTTACAGTTACCGCTGATGCCAACTAATCTTCTACCTCTTCGCCCAAGTTAAGAATTCTGCTTAATGCTCCCTCTAGATTTATCAATCCTTCTCCAGTGACATTAGAAAAAGGAATTAATCCCTGAGCAAATCCCCCAAGATTTAGACCTCTAAGAATATTTGTAGTTAAACTATATGTCTCTCCATCTGCCTCTTTAGCAATAGCATTTTCTAATAATTTCAAATTACCTGACCATTCAAGAATATCTTTTAGTTTAGAGCCTATTAGATCTGTTTTTGTAATAATATTAATTGTTGGTAAGTTTAATCGTAATCTTATTGATGTTGCAAGAAGTGCAATTGATACAAAATTTATTGGTGTAGTAATTAAAGCACCATCAAAAAGAAATATGTTCATTTTTTCTTCAGACAATATATTTTCTGTAACAAAGCGACCACTAGAACGATATGCAAACAACTCAATTTGACCTGGAGTATCTACAATTAGATAATCAGGATTTACTTTGCCAATCTGTTCTTGGATCTCATCAATTTTGGATGCAATCAGATCGTTTGCCATAACTACAGCACCATTTGGACCTAGCTCATATTGTTGCATTATGTCTACAATGTCAACATAATCTCTAACATCAACATCACATGTATATGGTAAATCTCTAACACCTGGATCCAAATTCAACACAGAAGCAAATATGCCATTTTTCGTGTAATAATCATATAGCTTTGATGTTAAAAGAGATTTTCCAGCTCCAGCTGTTCCCGTTACAAAAATTGTTTTCAATACTGACTAAACTATCTCACTTGGCTTATATTTCAAACTAGTTACTTTTCATTAAAATCCAACAATAAATGCCAGAATGGTAATTAATAATCAATTAAAATTCCACTTTAACTATAACCCAAAATAATGTACAAAATTTATGAATAATAAGTCAATTGATGAAAAAGAGGCATATCTAAAAGAATTAGTTATAAAATTATTAAAAGAAAAAAACTTTTCAGATCATGATCTTTTAGATGCATTATTTGCAGAAGTCAAGCATGAAATTCAACAAAACGCTAACAAATTCTGTTGATATCTTATAGATTTTCAAAATTTGTGCCTAGAATTAGGCATTCAATCTTTTGAATGATGTTGACTCAACTTTCATATTTGAATCTAAAAAAAAATCATCAATGAACTGGAGAATAATTGTTATTCCGGCTACTCTTATTCCTATTTTCATCATAGCAATTCAATTTGATATTAAATTTGAAGATGTATTGGCAATTGGAGTTATTCCATTTGTATTAGCTGTAATTGCCATGATGATAAAACTAGGTCTTCAAGGAATAAAATTTGCATATATTTCACACAAATATCTTGGAAAATTTGATTCTTTTTGGAAATTAAGCGGAGTCAGAATCGGAAGCGAATTTATCAAATTTACTACTCCAATGTTTGTAGGTGCAGAATTTATTGTAATTTATTATTTGCATAAAAAAGGAGTTGCGCCTTCTAAATCAACTTGGATTGCAATAATGGATATAGTTACTGAAGTTTTTGCAGGAGGTTTGTTATC
>CAZQXU010000013.1:13688-16730 GCA_964597385.1 uncultured Nitrosopumilaceae archaeon
CTTGGATTGCAATAATGGATATAGTTACTGAAGTTTTTGCAGGAGGTTTGTTATCAATTATGGCTGGCATTATTGCATTGATGCATGGAGCATATGTTATTGGTGCTCTAATTTTAGGAATTAGCATTACTATAACTTCATTATGGATGGTTTTATTCTTTTTATCATCAAGAAGAACTTTTCAAGTTCCAAAAATACTTGTTAGTTTAACAAAGCGATTTGGTAAAGAAAAAGGAGCAAAATATATAGATCAAACAAATTCATGGATGGAAGAAATTTGTACAATGAGTAGAAAAAACCTTAGAACAACAGAATCAAAAAAAGTTTTTACAATATCTTTCCTATTCTCACTTGCATCTTGGTCATTTTATGGAATATCTTTTATGATAATTGCAATGGGAACTGGATACATTGTTGGTATTTTTGATTCAATCATGGCTGTGATGGGTGCAAATGCAATTGCTAACTTGCCAATAACTGTCGGTGGTTCTGGATTGGCAGAGTTTGGAATTATTGCATATCTAAATAATTTGGATCCGTTTAATCTTGTAATCCCTGAAGGAACTGTTGCATGGGATGCAGTAATTGGCTGGAGAATTGCTACATATTATGTCCCTATTGCGATTACTTGGCTACTATTGGTGAAATTAGCCTTGAGTAAAATTCCAAAGACAGAAAAATAATAGAAAGCACTTTATCTTTTAATGAATTTTTTGATTTATGGATTTCAAAGGTAAAGTTGTACTAATTACTGGTGCATCATCTGGAATAGGTAAGGAAACTGCTATTCAATTTGCTAAAAAAGGTTCTAATGTAATTTTGATTGCAAGAAGAAAACAAAAATTAGAAGAAATAGCAAACGGTCTAAAAAAATTTAATGTATCTACACTTGTTTGCGAATGTGATGTATCAAATAAATCACAAGTGGAAAAAACTTCAAAACTTGTTTTAGAAAAATATGGGTCTATTGATATTTTAATAAATAATGCAGGCTTTGCAATTTATGGTTCTGTTATTGATTTAACTACTGAGGAAATTGAATCTCAAATGGCAACAAATTATTTTGGAATGATTTACTTTATCAAAAACTTTCTTCCATCAATGCTCAAAAAAAAATCTGGGCATATTGTTAATGTAGCTTCTGTTGCAGCAAGTTTTGGTTTACCAGGAATTGCATCTTACTGTGCATCAAAGTTTGCTATGTTAGGATTTTCAGAAGGCTTGAAACATGAATTGAAAGGAACCAATATTGGAATAACCGTTGTAAGTCCAATCATGGTTAGAACTAATTTTTTTGATCACCCATCTTTTCAATATATGCCAAAATATTCTCTTACATCTCTTAGTGATAAAACAGTTGCAAATGCAATCTTAAGGGCTGCAAATTCATCACGACTAGAAATTATTGTTCCTTCAGTAGTTCGTGGTGCAGTATGGATGAAAAACACATTTCCTTATTTGATAAATCCAATTTTAGGCATGGCTTTTAAAAAACAATTAGACACTAAAAAAAACTAGTTTTATTCTTCTAAATCTTCATTTGAAGATTCACTAGAGCCTACATCAAGTAATTCCATTGACTTTAAATCAAATTGATAAATGGCATTCATATCGATCTCTTTTTCTTTTTGAAGAAATTCAGATACTTTTTTACTTAATGGTGCTTTATGTTGATCAAAAATAAATTCATAGACTACTCCTTTTTCTAAATCTGAAGTCTTAATTTTTTTTGGTAAATCAAGTGTCACAATATGTCTTCCATCTTCAACCGGATCATATAACTGAGCATCAATTTTGTTATCAGCATCATAAATTTCTAGAATATATCCAGCTCGTTTTAATTCTTCAGGTTTCTCAAATTTTGCATTTTGAATTTCATCTGTAACCCAATCTGGAATGTCATCTTTTTTTGATGATTTTTTTTCTTTCTTGGATGATTTTTCTTCGTCAGTCTTCTTAACCATAGAACAACAACTCTAGATCAATTCTTTATCTTTCTTACTTTTTTGCCACCATTCAAGATAATCATCTTGTTTATCTTCACGTGTCTTTTCTTTCTGATTTAATCTGTATTTGATGTCCGAAACTTGTTCTCGTGTAGCATACAATCCACATCTCTTACAAATGAAATGTTTTGTAGCCGAGTCCAGTTTCATAGGAATCTCTACTTCATCAAATAATTTGAATAAATCATCTCTGCCCCTATTTTCTTCTGCTGTTTCGGCTTCATACTTTGCTTGAATCTTCTTTCTTTCTCTTGCAGTACATTCTGGACAGTTAGGCACTAATGTTTTGGCTGAATTTTTTCCATAAAAGCGTTCCCACGATATTATCTGATCGACTTGAAATCTGACACGCGGATTTTATCGTCATCCCTTGCGGTCAGTTCGCCCATCGAACATCCCGCGTGCCAGATATCAAATAAACCCAAAATAAAGTATTATTTCTTTTCTTCTAGAATTTGAGCTGCTATTATTGCTGTATTTTCAGCTCCATTAGGAACAAAGTTTTTGGAAAAATCAGCTAAATTTTCTTCAAATTTGTTATAATCATTTTTAATTTTTGAAATAGCCTCAATTACTTGCTTTGTCCTAACCGCTAATACTCCTAATTTCTTATCATCTGCCCATTTGATGTTGTTTGTATGCTCATCATAAACAGGAATACCGATAATTGGTTTTGCCTTTCCTCCAAGAATTTCACCCATTACAGTATGAGAACCATTTACAACAGCATATTTGGTTAAATTCAAAACTGTTTCTTTCTGTTGCTCGGTTAGAAAACCTATGTCTATTTGAATCCAATCAATTTTTTTATCTAACGCATCAGATACTGTATATTTTTTTCCATCCTTACTTAAAACATAATCAATGCTTGGATCATTTCTTGCATGAGAGATTATTCTTTTTTCGTTTTTCATTTCATTTTGATTAAATATCTGTTCATATCTTTTACCTGTTCCATCATTAGTTGATTTATTTCCTGTACGCATCCAATATCCAAATTCTGAATTTTCTATTAGTTTCTCAAGATCTGATATTG
>CAZQXU010000013.1:16830-19177 GCA_964597385.1 uncultured Nitrosopumilaceae archaeon
GCAACAATAATTTTGGAAGCTTTTCCAATTTGTTTTGAAATATAATTTACCGCTGGATAAAAATAAGATCTTGATTTATACAATTTTGGTCTAAATTGATTTGTAATAAATAAACTTGGAACATTACGATTTTTTGCAATGATATTAGAACCCATATCACCATCGTTAATTACCAGATCAAATTTTTCTTTATCGTATAACTTTCTTTCTTGCATCAAATAACTTGTAACTTGTTTTACAAGGGGAGGATTTTTTGAAATAGGTAATAAAAAATTTAGCATTGATAATACAACACTTGGTCCTAGATTTCCATCAATTGGAGTTGGCATCAAAATCTCATGGATTTTTTCTTTTTGAGTTGGAAATTTTTCTAATAACTTTTGATAAACATGATCTTTACTTGAAAAGTGAACTTCAAATTCATCTTTGATATGATCTCCTAATACATCATTTAGCCTCATCATTCGAGAATAATGGCCACTTCCCCAAGGATAGATGAATTGACCTATTTTTAACACAAAAATTAATCCTCAAATGCTGTTTAAATTCCCAGTGATTTTATTCTAATGAGTCAAGAATATCATGTACATTATTTGGTCCAATCTTGACTGTAACACTTTTCTTTGTTTTTATAGCAAAATCTACATCATTGCTTGAAAACTTGGGTATCTCATCAGAATTAATCATAAATAATTTTTCCAATTTTGGAATCTGCTTTTCTAATCCGATCTCTTTGGCTTCTTCAAAAAGTTTTGAATCAACTCCACTTAATGGAATTATTGGAATCATATTATTTTGAAACACACGTTTTATTGAATAATCAATAAATTTTGTAGAAAAAATTAGTGGAGATAATGCAAGAGATACATGACTTAGCTTATTTGATTTTCCTTCATGAAGCATAATCTCTAAAGCTGAATTAACAAAGATAAGATAATTTTTGATTCCACTTTGATTTATTTTTAAATGAAAAAATTCTAACTGAATCTCTTGTTTTACAAGTCTTGGGATCAATTTATTGATCATCTTAACTAAACTCATCAATTCTGATTTTTGTCTATAACAAATAATTATTTTTGAATCATATCCTTGTTTTATTGTCTCAAAACAAGAGATTGCTGAAATCTCATCATATACACAACATATGGTATTTTTATTTTGGGGTGGTATACCACCTTGTCCATTATCTGAAAAAATACAGACATATGCATAATTTTTTGTTAGATATGTGTAAAGTAATTTATCAAAATTTTCATCTGTTCCAGGGCGAGCGCCCATGTTTGATTTTTTTTCTATAATACTTGACGTTGCTGCAATTTCAATATCTTTTGGAAAAAATCCTTTGGTTGTTCCTTCAACTCTGACAAGAAATTTTTCACCTTTTAAGAGTAAATTTCCCCCTACTGTAGTAATTTCTGAGACTATACTTTGAAATTCATTTTTTATTTGTCTTGCAATTGCTATTTTTTGAATGCCGAAAAGTAAGTTGATAGCAGATGAGGCAAATACCGGATCATTTGCATCTACTAAAATAATATCTCCATCACGTTTTACTGATTTAAATTCCTGATTTTGAATTTTTAGAATTTTTTTAATATTTATTATTAATTGTGGAATTTTATTTTTTGAAAATACTGTTGGAAAAACTACCACATAAGAAACATCTTCCATATTTTCATTTTAGTTATGTACCTGTTTATAATTTAGGATAAGATATCTGGGTAATCAATATAAAACAAAACAATTCATGTGTATTTGTGAAAAAATTTACTCAAGAACAAGTAGATGAACTCAACTCTAAAATTAAAACAACAGAAGAAGCACTTCGATGGGTTTCTGATAATTTACATCCACGAGTTGCTAAGGCATCTAGCTTTGGTGCTGAAGATGCAGTAATTATGGATATTATGCACAAGATTAATCCAAAATTTCGATTCTTTACGTTAGATACTGGAAGATTACCTCAAGAAACTTATGATATTATGGATATTGTTAGAAAAAAATACAACATTACAATTGAGATTTTGTTTCCTGATACTAAAGAAGTTGAAGACATGGTTAAAGAAAAAGGAATAAATCTTTTCTATGAAAGCGTGGAAAATAGAAAACTATGTTGTGAAATCCGTAAGGTGCATCCAATTAACAGAATACTTTCCACATTAGATGGTTGGATTACTGGACTAAGACGTGATCAAACTGAAGTAAGAAAGGATGTTAATATTTTTCAAATTGATCATGGACATGGTGGAATATTGAAAATTAATCCAATTATAGATTGGACTTGGGAACAAATTCAAGATTATATTAAAAAAAATAACTTGCCATACAATAAACTTCTTGACAAGGG
>CAZQXU010000014.1:0-18202 GCA_964597385.1 uncultured Nitrosopumilaceae archaeon
GAATTGATAGTTAGTCAAGTTGAAAATGACATCAACAACAAAAAATTAAAAAAACGGTTAGCAATAAGAAATAAAACTATTAGGATTGACAAATATGAGTTTAAAAAAGTTAAAAAAGTTGGAGTAACCATTCCATTATTTAAAAAACAATGCACGTTAATTTTTGAAGGTTATTTTAAAGAGGTCTATGGTCACATACATGTTACTACAAAAGAGGATGATTATTTGGGAATTTTCAATAAACTCATGGCTTGGAGATCAACATATTTTCACGATAGTATTGAATCATAAATTAAACTAAATCAAACAAATATAGAAAAAACTAAAAAATAATGAAATTCATTTTAGAACTAACTTTTGATACGCATAATTTTAATTCTGCCCATAACATTCCAGTATTCTACATTTTGACCATTTGCAACAGTTCCGTTAATTTCCTCATCGATTAAAGTTACATCAATTGTTTCAAAAGTTTCAGAGTCCATAATTTGAATAGTTTCTCCAATTATTGAAATTACTTGGCCTACTCTTTTGTCAATTAGTGGAATGTGAACTTGCATGCTAACTGGTCCTACATGTGGTCTTTTTTGACCATCAAATACACCTACACCTACAATTCGAGCCTTTGCTGCACCGTGTTTACCAGGCTTAGATGTATCATATTCTACAATTCTACAAGGTTCACCGTCGGGTTGATCAGACACTGGAAGTAAAATATAAGATCCTATTTTCAAGGAACCAAGATCAGCTGGCTTACTCATGATGAAGCTGATTTTAGTCGAATATTTAACATTTACACTTTTTCAAGCAATTAGAAAAATAGTTAAAAAATTACTAAAATGATCCACAATAATTAGAAGTTGTGGGGTTTACTTTAATTTTTCAAGAATAGAGAGACTCAATAAATTAGTCATTGTTAAGCCTTTTCTATTTACATCTCGTTTAGTTTGGTCACAGTACTTTTTTACGCTTTGATGACCTTTTTCACTAGCAACCTCAATTACTACAATATTATTGGAATATGGAAAAGTGAACTTTTGAGGTAATTTACAATATGTATTCATATGACCTAGTCCACCAACACAAATTTTTTCTCGTTTTAATAAAATATCTGCAACTTCTTGAAAATCATCATGAGATTCTCCATATTCTAAATAATAAATAGTAACAAAATTTGTCTCTCGAGATACAATTCTCTGAAATAATTCATTTTGTATATTAAAAATAAAAGATGTTTTTTCTTGATTGTGTTTGAGTAAATCATCTACAATAAATTGACTATCTTTGAATTTTGCTAAAACATAATGATTTGATGATTCAGAAAAGTAAGGTTTACTCTCATCTGAAAATGTTCCAGTTACAAAATATAATGCCTCAATATTGCTTGAAGACATCCATATATCTTTTAATTTAACTGACTCGTGATTGTGTAAATATGGAGCACATACATAACCAGAGTAAGATAGCTGTTGTTCTGTCAACAAACTTCTTTTCTTGAAAGATGGTATTTATGCCTATAGAAAACACATACGATCTCTAATCAGATTAGTTTGGCTTCGATAGTTTTTTAATACTAGAACACATCGTTGTTTTTGTCCCAAGCTAGCTCAGCCTGGTAGAGCTCCCGGCTGTAGTTGTTGGCTTTAGATGGCTGACTGAATAACAGCATATCAGGCATACAGAAACCGGGTTGTCGATGGTTCAACTCCGTCGCTTGGGACCATAGTTTTTTTAATTGTAAAAATAATAAAAAAATAGACTAATTTAAGAAAACAATGATGAACTCTTAAATTAATAAAAATATCTATTGTCTATGCTGTTTTTTTGACTTTTTGAGCAGCTGGTCCTTTTTGACCTTCGCCGACTACAAACTCGACTTTATCGCCTTCATTGATGAATCCATCAACATCTGATTTGTGAACGAATAGATCGTCACCAGATTCTCTTTCGATAAAACCAAAGCCTTTTGTGCGGTTGAACCACTTTACGGTGCCTTGTTCCATTTGATTATCTACAAGATTATTCCGTATATTAAGATAAGTTATCAAAATAGATCTGACAAAAGACAACAGTATTCAAACCAAAGTGAGCATAAACAGGAACAAATGAATTTAGAAGTCTTTAGGAATGTGATTGTTATCTTTTAACCATTCAACTTGCGGTAAGGTAAATCTCCAAACAATGTCACCCCGTTCAGCCTCATTGAAATCCCAAGGTGCGATTATGACAATGTCGTTATCACGTATCCAAACTCTTCGCTTTAATTTACCTCGAATTCTACCTCTTCGGGTAACACCATCGGTACATTTTACCATGACGTTTTCTCCTCCAAGCATTTTAAGAACACGTCCAAACATCTCTCCTTCTTCAGGCAAACGTATTTCTTTTAATGCACTTTCATTTTTGACTTGGCGCTTACCCATAGCATACACTACAGTTATGAGCATATAACTGTGGGGATTATTTGAACAAAAATATCAGAAGTTTTTTATAAATTTGCCACTTACAAGGAATTTTATTCATATACAATAAAAATAACCCATGGAATTTAGTTGTATTCAGGATTGTTCCCAGTGTTGTATCGAAAGAGAATATTATCCTAATAAAAAATTTGGAAAGATCGGAGTGCTAATACTTCCAGAAGAAAAAGAAAGGATAGAACATCTTGCAAAAATAAATGGATTAAAAATATCAATTTTACCAAGAATAGGGATATCAGAAAACGGAGAATCTAGTCCAACAAAAATATTAGCATATCAATTAATGGGGATAGAACCAAATGGAAACACATGTCCATTTTTAGATACTAAAACATTAGATAGATCACCTCATGGTGGATTTCCATGCAAAATATACGATAAACGACCTCTTGCATGTATGACTTATCCATTAATAGAATCAGAACCAATAACACTAGATCAAAAATGTAAATTTTGCAAAGAACATGGCAACGCAGATAAAAATTTGAATTCGGAAATAGAATCATTATTAAAAATTAAAACAAAGATGATAACAGACGCACCTCTCATATGGAGATATGCTACAGGGATCGGAGAAGAATCAGATAAAACCCAAATTAAAACAGGTTGGATTCTAGAAGTATAGATTTTAGGAATCACACAATAATTCTTTAAGCAAAAATTCAAAAGCATGTAAAAGATCATTCTTCTATGAGTAATGACGCATGGTCAGATTTAGATAAAGTAGACCAAAAAATCATTGAAATTCTCAACAATAATGCAAGAACACCATCTAAAGAAATTGCATCAGAATTAAAAAAATCAGGTCATGATGTATCAGATAGGACCATTAGAAAAAGAATAGAAAGACTAGAAAAAAGTGGGATCATCAAAGGATACAAAGCTGTACTAACAGATGTATCTGGAATTAATGAATATCAAACCATCTTAATGAAATTAAAACCATCAAAATCACTAGACTCGATTAAAGATTCAATTAAAGAATTTATTACAAAATTAGATAATTATCTTCTTATTGCAAACATGGATGGAGAATGGAATATGTTGGTGATGATACAAGTAGATTCTGGAAAATCAAACACCGCACAAAAAATCGTTGAGAAATTTTCTGATGAATTAATCGATTACAGAATAAACGTAGTAGATATCAAAGATGTGAATATTTTAAACATGTCTTTATTATTGTTGTAATAAGGAATATTCAGATTCAGCAATACTAATAGCTTTTTTAATTTCATCAATAGTGAATGGTTTTTGAATAAATGCAGACACTCCAGAACTAATAGTTTTGTTTACTCGCTGAGTAGTTTTTTCATCAGCTGTAATTACGATAATTTGTAAATCAAGATTTTCTTTTAATAACTTTGTAGCAACCACATCTCCTTCTAAGTCAGGAAGCCCCATATCCAAAAGCACTATTGGATTTTTATTTGTAGAAAATAGTTTTTGACATCCTTTTATTCCATCTTTTCCATTTTCATAAATTAAAATTTCATCATATCCTAATTTTTCTACATAATTTTTTAATTTCATCGATACAGCTTTACTATCATCAATAATCACAACAGGTCTAAAAACTTCAATGTTTGAAGAAAACATAGATTTTGCTTTTTGATATGAAATTTTTGCTTTATCATATTCACCTAGACTCAACATACATTTCGCTGCACATAACAATGCACCTTGAATATTTTTTGAGTTTTTATTTTTAGAATATTCTAAAAATAAATTACAGGCTTTTTCAATTTCTTCTTTTGACTCTTTACCTTGTCTAGTTTTGCATTCTGCAGCTAACATATACAAAAAAGCAGATTTTAGATTTTCAGTTTTTTTTATAGATTCTGCTTGATTTAGAAATAGATTATGAGCAGTGATGAACTGTTTATTTTTTAAATGAGTTAATGCCACCTCATAGTTTACCTTGTAAGTCATAATCACAGTATAATTTTTTTATTTTATAACATTTTGTAGCATGTAGTTGATCAAGGATTAATTACTGCACGACCGACAATCTTACGGGCTTTAAGATCCTCTAAAGCAGTGTTTGCATCATCAAGAGAATATCTCTTTGAAATCATCGGATTAATTGTTCCTTTTCGGGCTAGATCTAACAGTTCTACCATATCAGTATAATTTCCTGTGTAAGCTCCTTGAATTATAATAGATTTTAGAGGAATTGTTACAAGCGATAACTCCATAGAGCCACCAAACAAACCAACTAAGACAAGATTCCCTCTCTTTCTAAGAACTGCTAACCCCATTTTTGCAGTAGGAGGAGCATTTACAAAATCAACAACACTATCAGCACCTTTTCCATTACATGCCGAAATTATTTTTTGAGTAGTATCAGGATCTTTGGAATTGAAAACAAAATCAGCACCCATTTTTTTTGCTATCTCTAATTTTTGATCATCTAAATCCACACAAATAATTTTAGATTTTGTAATAGAGTGAGCAATTTGTACTCCCATCAAGCCCAATCCTCCTGCACCAATTATTACCAAAAACTCTGGTGAGTTTTGATTTGATTTTTTAATTGCATTATAAGCGGTTAACCCTGAACATGCAAGTGATGTTGCAGATTCTGGATTCACACCATTTAGTTTTGCTAAATATTTGAAATCAGGAACAAGCGAGTATTGAGAATATCCGCCATCTTGAAAAACACCAAGTGATTTTGGAGTATCACATAAATTTTCATTTTCAACTTTACAAGCAGGACACACACCACATCCGATCCAAGGATAAACTAAAACTTCATCACCTTTTGAATATCCTTTTACATTATTACCTAATTCTTCTACGGTTCCAACAATTTCATGTCCAGGAGTTACTGGGTATTTTACCCCTCTATCAGTCACTTTCATAAATTTACCATCGCCTAAATCATACCCACCTTCCCAAAGGTGTAGATCACTATGGCATACGCCTACGGCTTTAACTTTGACTAGAACTTGGTTGCCTTTAGGATGAGGGGTTTCTGTTTCAATAAGCACTAGTGGCTCATTAGGGCCGGTAATCCTAGCAGATTTCATATTGGTATAATTTGGTCTTAACAATATAAGAGTTGACTGGATAAAAGAAAAAAGTAGAGCCCTTAGATATTATTGAATAAAAATAGACAAAGTATGTGAGCGAAGAACAGACTCCAAATGGTATTTCACAAGCACCTGTGAACATTCTGTTTAATCCATCATCTGTTGCTAAAAAAGATGTATGGGATATTGATCTTATTCAAATTCTTGATTTATTAATTAAAATTCTTGAAAAAAGTGGGAAAAAAGATCTCAGAGTTGCAGGAATGGCTGCATTATCATCTTCTTTGATTTACAGAATGAAAGTAGAAAGTATTTTTGCATTACAACGCGCTGCAATGGAGAAAAAACCAATAAGACAAAGAACCGATGTAGACATAGAGTTAATCGATATACCTTATAGACATGAATCAACTTATCCTGTTTCATTAGATGATCTGTTAGGATTACTACAAAATTTGATTGGTACGATAGCCAATCCACAATCCAGAAGAAATAAGTTAAATATTGAACCAATAGAAGCTCCAGATTTTCAAGAATATTTTATTTCTCTTGAAAACATTATTGGAAAATATGAAGATTTGATTATTAAAAAAATTACTGATTTGGGATATGGTATGCTTCAAGACATAATAAAAGATCTTGATGGAGTGGATTCCATAAGATGCTTTTTTGCAATTCTATTTTTGGCAAGAGATGAAAAAATAGATTTGGAGCAAATAGAAGATGACATCAAAATCATTCTGATAAAGGAGAAGTTAACAAACTGATCAAAAATGAAGAAAGGATTTCTTTAAGTAGATTTTGTAGGAAAAATAGATAATTGGCAAAAAACGATTCAAATGATGAAGCAATAGCTAGAATCGAAGCAGCTCTGTATTCTGCAGGAAGGCCCTTAAAAATAGAGGATCTAATAAGAGCTTCAGGCACAGAATCACGAACAAAAACATATGAAATTCTCAACGAGTTGATGAAAAAGACAAAATCAGCATTTAAGGCATTGGAGATAGTCACACTCCCTGATGGCTCATATGTATTTCAACTAAAACCAGAATACAGTTCAACAATCAAACGATATGCATCAAAACCTATTCTACCAAATGCAACCCTGAAGACATTATCATACATTGCATATATGCAACCAATTTCATCAAAACAACTTGTCGAAACCAGAGGGTCTGGAGTGTACGAACATCTTAAAGAATTAAGACAGTTAGATTTTATCACACATCAAAATGTAGGTAGATTAAAAATTTACAATACAACAGAAAAATTCCAAAAATATTTTGGCATACAAGGAGATGTAGAAAACCTCAAACAAAGACTGTTTTCCAAAGTGAGAAAAACAGCAAAGATGTCAGAAACAAACCCCTCACCTGAAATTATCACAAAACTAAACTAAACAAATTATTCTAAGCCTATTTTTTGCGTTTTGTATAAATTAGAGTAATTAAAAGAACATTCGTGCGAAAATCAGTAGAAAATCTTGCAACTAGCAAAATAACTGGAGGTAGAAGAAAGCCGGCAAGAATTAGAAGAAAGTATGAAATCGATAGATATCCAAACGAATCTGTCACAGGTGCACAAATTACAGTTACCAGACGAGTTAGAGGAAATAATAAAAAAACAGCTTTGAAAACAATTGATTTTGTAAACTTAGCAACAGGAGATTCTAAAGTTAAGAAAATTAAAATTCTCAAAGTATTAGAAAATGCTACAAACAATGATTATCAAAGAAGAGGCATCATTACAAAAGGTGCAATACTAGAAACAGATGCAGGAAAATGCAGAGTTGTTTCTAAACCAGGACAAACAGGAATAGTTAACGCAGTTTTAATAAAGTGATTAAATGAAAGATTACGAACATGTCGTAATCTGGCTAGATTATTTTAACAAGACATTACCAAGAGCTAAAGGACGAAAATTAGAAAAAGAGAAATGTGTTTTTGACCCTTCGCTAAAAGAGTTATCTGAAGCTGCACAAGCCGCAGGATTTGAAATAACAGAGACAGATGAAAAAGTAAGATTTCCAAGAAGACCATATGTTAGGTCAGGTTACATAATTTTACCAAAAGGAACTACTAAGACAAATATTCTTAACAAGATTTCAGAAAAATTAGTTTCAAAAAGAGCCAAGCAAACAAAATAAAATCAAATCTAGCTCTTAGCTAAAGTAAAGTTGACAGAAGTCTATGATAACAATATCATGATTACAGTTTCTAATTGCAGGAGGTAGGTGAAATAATGCACTTAGCCGGTAGCGGCAGAGTGATCATTCAGCTGACTGAAAAGTTAGACGAAGGAGCAATACTCTGTGACGAGACAGGAACTAAAGTAGCAAAAGTAATGGAATTAATCGGTCCAATAAAAAGACCGTTTGCGTCAGCAACTCCGTTAACAAATAACATCAAAAAATACATTGGCAAAAGCGTTTTTGCATTTGAACATTCTCCTGCAAATACACAAAAATTTAGGAGAAGAAGAAAATGAACATATTACAAACCCAAAGCTGTCCTGAATGCAAATCATCATTAGTTGATGACATTCAGAACGGTGAAATAATCTGCTCTGGTTGCGGCGTAGTTGTTGCAGATCAGATGGTAGATTATGGTCCAGAAACAAAAAGCTCAAATCTCGAAGACAAGATGAAGCTTGCAAGAGCAACAGGACAAACAACCTATTCTCAACATGATTTGGGAATAACAACTGAGATATCAATTAGCACAAAGGACTTTAGTGGAAAAACAATCAACCACCAAGTTGCTAATCAAATGCACAATCTCAGAAAATGGCAACAAAGGGTACGCGTTTCTTCACCAAGAGAAAGAAGATTGGCAAATGTTTTATCAAAAATGGGTGAGACATGTGATGGGCTAAATCTTTCAAAAAATGTCTTGGAAACAGCTTCTATGATTTACAGAAACTTGGATGGACATGTAGAGGTAAAAGGAAAATCCGTATCAAGTATCACAGCTGCTACAATTTACATGGCATGCAAACAATGTGATGTTGTAAGATCATTAGAAGAAATTTGTCGAGGAATATGTGCACCAAAAGATGTCAAGTCAAAAACAAAACTTGCAGCAAAATACTATAGAACCATGGTAATGGAAATGGGTCAAATAAGCGCCCCAGTTGTCACCATGAACAAATACATCTCAAAGATTGCAAACATGACACAAACTGAAGTTAGAGTTGAAAGACTAGCCTTAGAAATTGCAGAAAAAACTAAAGACAGCAATATTGCAGACGGAAAAGCACCAAACGGAATTGCAGCCGCATATCTTTATGTAGCCTCAGTTTTGCTAGGACAAAATGTCCTTCAACGAGACGTCTCAAGTATTGCAGGTGTCACAGAAGTAACAATCAGAAACAGATGTAAAGAGATTCTAACATGCTACAAACTCAAAATTACTTTGAGACCGTCTCTGGCCAAATTTTAATCCCCCCCCCCTCTTTTCATTTTATTATTTATTTTAGAAAATTCTATTAGGATTAGCTAAATTTCGTCGGTATTATATATAGAAAGAATCAAAATTGAATTATGGCAGTACTTGAGATCAAAGATCTTCATGTTACTCGTGAGGGTAAAGAAATTCTCAAAGGAGTGAATCTGAAAACAGGTCCAGGAGAAGTACATGCAATTATGGGACCAAATGGTTCTGGAAAAAGTACTTTAGCATATACATTACTTGCACACCCAAAGTATGAAGTTACTAAAGGAGATATTCTATTAGACGGGGAAAGCATTTTAGAATTATCAGCTGATGAACGTGCAAAGAAAGGATTATTCTTAGGATTTCAATATCCTACCGAAGTTTCAGGTGTTGGTTTTTCACATTTTCTTAGAACAGCTTACAATTCACTAAGTAAAGCACTTCAAGGTGATGATAGAGAGGTTTTCATCACAGTAAGAGAATTTCAAAAATACCTTAAAGATAATTTAAACAAAGTTGGATTAAAAGAAGAGTTTCTGTCAAGATATCTAAATGAGGGATTTTCAGGAGGAGAAAAGAAACGCGCTGAAGTATTGCAGATGGCAGTTTTAAAACCAAAGATTTCAATTTTAGATGAACCAGACTCTGGATTAGACATAGATGCAGTTCAAGCAGTTGCACAAGCAATTAGCAAGGTTGCTGGAAAAGATTCGACAATAATTGTAATTACACATTATGCAAGAATTTTGAAATTTTTGGATAAACTAGATTATGTCCACGTATTTGCAAGAGGTCAAGTTTTAAAGACAGGTGATGCATCGCTTGCAGATAAATTAGAAAGCGAAGGATATGATTGGGTTTTAGAACAAAAAGTATAGTGAAGTTTTTAAAAAACAACATTAAGCGTAAATGATTTTTGATGTCTATTGATATACAAAGCCCATGTAGAATTTAACAAAGATTTTCTAAGTGTTGAAAAAAACCAAATCACAATTGGAATAAAAACAAGACCAGTCAAAGGAGAAGCCAATAAGGAAATCATAAAAAAACTTGCAAAGCATTTCAAAGTTTCAACATCAGTGATTCAAATTAAATCAGGGCATAAATCAAATCAAAAAATTATACAAATACAAGATTAGAGAATCTAGTTTTTGTTTAAATAGGGTTTTGAAAATGGAAAATCATGGAACAAAATAGCGAAGAACAGTATTTTTTCAATTTCTCATTTTTTAAAGTAGATCCTAAATGGAGATGGATGGCAGATTTAGCAAAAGCAGAATCTGCTAAAGAGGTAGAAAATGTAATTAAAAATTCAGGTGTAAAATTTAGAACATATTCAACATTAGGACTAAGAGATGATGCAGACTTTTTGTTTTGGTTTGCAGCAAAAACGGTAGACGAGATTCAAAAGGTAATAGAAAAACTATACACAACTGTTTTTGGAAAATATATCATACCAGCAAAAACATATTTGTCTTGCACTAGACCTTCAATATACATAAAATCTGGAAAACCGTTAGGGTTTATCGTAGATGAAGAAATGAAAAAACATGTAATTGTTTATCCATTTACAAAAACCAGAGAATGGTATCTTCTACCAAAAGAAGAAAGACAATCAATAATGGATGAACATATTGAAGTTAGCAGAAAATATCCACAGATCATACTTAACACAACATACTCTTTTGGCATTCATGATGAAGATTTCATGTTAGCATTTGAAGTGGATGAAATTAGAGATTTTCAAGATTTGATAATGGATTTGAGAGAAACAAGAGTATCAAAATATGTACAAAAAGATACTCCAATGATCGTATGTGTTAAAAAAGACATCATTCCTTTGATAGGAAGTCTTGGATAGTGGAGTCTCTAAAAGAATGGGCAACTGTTGTCAGAGCCTTAGAAAACGGTGATCAAACAGTTCTCTTAAGAAAAGGGGGCATACTTGATGTCACATCAGGATTTAGAATTGAATCAAAAAAATTCTTGTTATTTCCCACACAAGAGCATCAAGAACATAGCCACATAAAACCACAATTTCATAAATATCTCGAACAAGTAAAATCAAACCCACCAAAAAATGGATTTAATAGAATTACATCCTATGCAGAGGTATTAGCAGAAAAAGACATTTCAACAGAAGAAACAATAAAAAAATTAGCCCCATTTCATATCTGGAGCGAATCATACATCAATGAAAGGAGAAATTGGAAACCAGAAAACCCAATGAAAGCCATTTTTTTAAAAGTCTATAATATTCCCGAATTAAGCATACCATTAAAATCTGAATACCAGGGTTGCAAATCTTGGATAAACATAAATGAAGAAATTACAAATGGAAAAACTGTTTTGAGTAATACAGAAATCGAATCAAAACTAGATGAGTTCAAGGAGATAGTAAATTGAAGTACAAGACATTAGGAAGAAGCGGCATCAAAGTATCAGAAATCGGATTTGGAGCATGGACATTAGGTCTTGATTGGTGGGGTAAAAAAATAGAAGAAGATGAAGGAAAACGAATGCTCAAAAAAGCATATGATTTAGGAATTAATTTCTTTGAAACAGCTGATATGTATGGTAAAGGAATAACCGAGAAACTAATTGGACAGGTATTCAAAGGAATGAGAAACGAAGTAGTTATTTCGACAAAATACGGATATGACTTTGCAAATGCAGAACAAATAGGACATTCAGAATTACCTCAGAGTTTTGAACCAGAGTTTACAAGAAAAGCGCTTAGTGCGTCACTTGAAAGACTACAAACAGATTATGTAGATGTTTATGGTCTACACAATCCAAAGTTAAATCACATTAGAGATAATACAACTTTTAATTTATTTGATAATCTAATTCAGGAAGGAAAAATAAAATCATCACAAGTAGCACTTGGTCCAGCAATAGGATGGACACAAGAAGGATTAGAAGCTATGGAAAGAAAAAGTGTCACAGCAGTGCAAACAGTGTATAATATTTTAGAACAAACACCAGGAAATGAATTAATTGAAAAAGCAGAAAAACAAAATGTTGGAATTTTAGTCAGAGTTCCTGATGCATCAGGAATTCTTACAGGCAAAGTAAAAGCAGAAACAGTAATTCCAAGCAACGATCATAGAAAAGATAGAAAACAAGAATGGAGACAAGAAGCACTAAAAAAAGTGGAACAATTCAGACCAATTGCTGAGCGAAACGGGTTAAACATTACAGAATTTGCAATTAAATTCATCTTATCAAAAAAATCAATTGGATCTGTGTTACCTACAGTTGTAAGTGTTGAAGAGATTGAATCATTTGCAGCAATATCAGACGGAAAATATCTTAGTTCTACAGATATGAAAGAAATTGATGACCTATACAATACCTGGCCTGCATACGAATTAAAAGCAACTCAAGCAAATTAGTTTTCAAATGGACAAACCAATGGATGTCATAAAGACATTAGAGATTATCGATAGAATGAAATTTGCAAAAATTGGGGAATATAAAAAATGGAATGCCATTGTTAAAAAAATTAAAAATAATGATGAACTAAGTCCTTTAGATTTAAAATATTTTTCAAGCATGACAAGAATTTACAAAAATTCAAACAAAACTGTGAGAAGTAAAGCATACCACGCAAAACTATCAAAACAAGATGAAAAACCACCATGTAAAATATGTGGAGATAGTTCAGAGTATTATTGCAACATGAATGATCAATACTTTTGTACTATTCATGTTGTAGGACATGATGAAAATGAATTCTAAGATGCGGAAATTGTTTCTTCTAAAGTAAAATTATTTTCAACAAAATATTCAACACGTGTCTTTTTAAATTCACGTGTACTAAATAATATTTTGTAATCATTTACGTTAATTTGATTTTGAATAGTTTTTGCAACCTCACCTGCTTCACTTTCAGATTTACAATGAATCATAGAAAATACACTGTATGGCCAATCAGGATATGTTGGTCTTTGGTAACAATGACTGACTTGAGGGAAAGCACCTAATTTTGAACCAACTTCTGAAATTTTATCATCAGGTACATTCCAAACAATCATGCCGTTAGCTGTAAAACCTACTTCCCTATGTCGCAAAATCGCGGCAAATCTTCTCATAACTCCAATTTCCTCATAATACTTTAGTTTATCAAATAATTCATTTTCAGTGAGTCCAAGTTTTTTTGCAGGAATTAAAAATGGCCTATCAACAATATCCATATCTTTTTGTAATTCACGAATGAATTCTTTATCTTCTTCAGTAGGAACAAATTTTATATTTTTAATTTCTTTTTTTTCTTCAGTTGGTGCAATGTCATGTTTTTTTTCATCAACCATATCCAGTTTTACTCCAATTTTGAACAATTGGATTGTTGGAAGCATTCTAACTTTTTTAATTCCTTTTAAAACAGAAAATTTGTCAACCTCAGATTTCAAATCTGAACCAGGTGGTACTGCTAAAGTGAACCATAGATTAAACTGATGATCCCGTTCATAGTTATGGCTTACACCAGGATGACGATTAATTTGATTTGCCACATATTCTAATTTATCAGATTCAATCTCCATTGCAACCAAGGAGCTTTTGTAACCAAGTCGTCTTGTATCAAATATTGCACTGAGCTGTCGCAATACTCCAATTTTTTTTAGATTTACTAGTCGTTCTTTGATTATTTCAGGAGTAGTTTCAAATTTTTTTGCAATGTCGTCAAAAGGCATTGGGGTTAGTGGAAAAGTCCATTGAATCTCATTAAGAATTTCCTTATCGAGATCATCCATGGATTGAGCCAATATAACACCAATCTCATCATTCAATTAAAAATGTAGCTAGGGTATTACGCATTAGTGTTTAATGTATAAATAGAAACAATAATTGTTTTGATCGGTGATAGTTAATCTAAATCTTCAGGGCAAAGTAGTTATCGTTATCGGAGGAGGAAATGAAGCACTAAAAAGAATTAATTCATTATTAAAAGAAAAGTGTCAGATCATAGTAATTAGCAGTACGATAAACAATCAGATAAAAAACCTAGTAAAAAATAAAAAAATTAAATTTAAAAAACAAAATATCCAAGATGCATCTATTCTTTCAATCCATAAACCATACATGGTAATCACAACAACAAACGATAAAAAACTAAATCAAAAAATAATCAATGATGCCAAAAGTAAAAAAATCATAGCATATAGTTCGGATAATCCAGAATTAAGTGATTTTTCTAATCCTGCAATTATTGATTTTGAAGATTTAATTCAGATTGCAATCTTTACAGGTGGAAAAAGTCCAGCAATGGCTAAAAAATTGAGAATTGAATCAGAGAAAATATTCAAGAAGATAATTACAAAAGAAGAAATCGGTCAAATGAAAATTCAGAATATTGTAAGAGAAATTGCAAAAAACAAGATCGCTACACAAAATGAAAGAAAAGATTACCTCAATAGCATAATGAGTAACAAAGAGATCAAACAGTTAATAAAAGAAGGTCAGCTGAAAAAAGCAGAAAATCAAGCTAGAACAATATTGAGGAACTGGAAATGAACCAAAACATAATCAATGCAAGGATTACTTTTCGTAACGCACCTATTCATATTCTTGAAAGATTTACCATAAGGGACTTAGAAAATGCATATGTTCACTTCAAAAAACATTCAGGGCTAGAGGAATGTGTAATTATTCAAACATGTAATAGAATAGAACTGTTCGGTAAAGCAAAAAATTACAACATTGATAAAATTAAAAAAACATGGGCATCATTAACAGGACTAGAAGAAGAAGCATTTGAAGAAAACATAGAATTTGTTGAAAACTTGGAAGCTATTCATCATTTACTAAAACTCACATCAGGATTAGATTCAATGGTCATAGGAGAAGAGCAGATTCTAGGACAGATAAAAAACTCCATAACATCGGCTAGAAATGCAAAGGCATCAGGTCAGCATCTAAATAATTTATTTGATAAAGCAATCAGAATAGGAACAAGAATTAGGAATTCTTCAGGAATTAATCGTGGAGGCATCTCAGTTGGGTCAATGGCAGTAAAATTAGCTGAAGAAAACGTAGATGAGTTAAAACTAAAGAAAATTTTGCTAATTGGAACTGGCGAGGTATCAACGCTTGTTGCAAAATCACTTGCACGAAGAGGATATGATTTTGTTGTAACTAGCAGGACAATGGATAGATCCCAGGCATTTTGTGAAACCATGGGAGGAAAACCTGTAAAATTTGAAGATGTCTTATCTGGATTTGAAAATTATGATGTATTATTTGTCGCAACAACTGCTCCTTACTTTTTAGTTACTCAAGAAAGAATAGTAAAAGCAATGAAAATAAAGAAAAGTGGAATGATGATTCTAGATTTATCAAACCCTAGAACAGTTGATGAGAAAGTTGCAACTATAGGTGCAGTGAAATTAATGAATTTAGATCAAATTGCTGAGATGGTTGAAAAAAATATGAAATCACGATTAAACAAGGTGAAAAGTGTTGAAAATATAATTAGCGAGGAAGTATCTGTATTAGAGGCCTCAATGAAAAGATTAGATGCAGAACCATTGGTAAAAGATGTCTTCAAAAATATAGATTCTCTAAGAATAAAAGAATTACAAAAAGCACTTCAAATGCTTAATGAAAAAGATGAGAAAAAAATCAAAATTATTGAAGAATTGACAAAGGCTGTAGTAGAAAGTATCGTATCAACACCGATGAATAATATACGCAAGGCATCAGAACAAGGTGAACCAGATATTATCGAAATGGCAAGTAAATTATTTGACTATAAAAAACAAAAAGAATTAGACTAGAATTATATCTGACCCAGAATAAATTTTGATGATGTCATTTCCAACCAGACGACTTCGTAGATTAAGAACATCAGAAAAAATGCGAGAATTAATTCAGGAAACCACTTTAACACCAAGAGATCTAATTTGCCCAGTATTTGTTCAAGAAGACCTCAAATCTAGAATAAAAGTTGAATCAATGTCAGAAATTGAGAGATTACCTTTAGAAGACATCAATGATGAAATTGGGACAATCTCTGATCTAAACATCCCATCTATCATGCTGTTTGGAATTCCTACAAAGAAAGATGATGCAGGTACTTCGGCATTTGATGATAAAGGAATTGTTCAAAAGGCAATTTCTCAGATTAGAGAAAATTTTGATGATAAAATAGTAATCATGGCAGATGTATGCTTATGTCAATTTACATCAACAGGTCATTGTGGAATAATCAAGGGAGATAAAGTAGATAACGATTCTAGTCTAGAAACACTAGCAAAAATTGCAGTCAGTCAAGCAAAAGCTGGTGTTGATACTGTTTCACCATCTGCAATGATGGACGGACAAGTATCTGCCATTAGAAAAGCATTAGACGAAGAAGGTTTCAAAGATGTGTCCATAATGTCGCATTCTGCAAAACATCGTTCATCATTTTATTCACCATTTAGAGATGCAGCAGAATGTGCACCAAAATTTGGAGATAGAAAGACGTACCAAGTTCCATTTACAAATGCACGTGAAGCAATGATGGAAGTTGAAACGGACATCAACGAAGGAGTAGATATTGTAATGATTAAGCCAGCTTTAGCATATCTTGATTTGATAGCAGAAACTCGTAGAAGATTCAATGTTCCAGTTGCAGCATATAGTGTATCTGGAGAATATGCATTAGTCAAAGGTGCAGCAAAACAAGGATGGGTAAATGAAAAAGACATAACAGAAGAGATACTTTATTCAATTAAACGAGCTGGTGCAGACATGATTGTAACATATTTTGCAAAATCTGCAGCAAAGTTTCTTCAAAAAGCATGAGAAACGATGAACGTTTTGAGATAGAAAGGGCTTTTGATTTATTACCACATATAGTAGGCTCAAGCTGGGCAGTAATTTGGTTTAGATTAAACAAAATTAAAAATCCTACTCGTGAAGAGTATAGGAAAAAAGTTTTAGAATACCTAAAAATGATGGAACCTGTCTTTGAATCATACAAAGCAGACAATCTCACAGAGATAATAAAATACATTGAATCAAGAAAACAAGAAGAATATCATAAAATTATTTCTGGGACAAACGTAGAAGTTGAGAAGAGATATAATCGATATATTGACTATGGATAAAAAAATAAAAAAGAGTTATGAAAAAAAAGCCTATGGTAGTCCTAAAGGAATTGACATCTTGCCATATGGTTCAGATATTCTAAAGAAATATTCCTTAGATGAATCATATTCAAATGTAGTTCCACCATATCCAATGTTTGGTCCAAATAACATGTTGAATATTTCAGAGGTACCAGGTTTTACTACAATTTGTCCATTTGTGAAATCCATTCCAGAATACTTGAATGCTTTATCGCCATTCCAAACATCATAGTTACATACTGCAGGACCAGTACACATCATAGAAACATTGTCATTACTAGTGTTTACAGCTAAAATTCTTATGGATAAAATAGCTTGTCCACTTTCAGATATTTCAAATGAATTTCCTTCAGTTTCTAGACCTGTCCAATAATAAATTAGAGGGCCTACATTGTATGATTGTCCATTTGCGATTATTGTGTAAGCTTCGATTGCGTGTTTTGCGGCTCTTTCACAATTCAATCTAGGATATGCCTGTTTGATTTCGGCACATTTTTCTAATTCTGCTTCAAGTGATGCAAGTTTTGAATCATCGGATGAAACAGGTAGAGATTCAGGAGATTTAATTTCAGCAGAAACTGAAATTACTCCAGTTTTTATCAAATGCTGAATACCATTGACAAATTCTTTATCTGTAATTGTTCCATCTGCCCACCATCCTGCATTATTTTTTACCCATTCAGGAACTGATTGAGATTTTTCTGCAGAAACAGTAGTTGGAGGGATTACAATTACATTTTCTTTTATCAAAAATTGTATTCCTTGAATGAATTCAGATTCAGATATTGTACCATCTGCCCACCATCCTGCATTATTTTTTATCCATGCTGGAACTCCTTCTGCACTAGCAAATGTAGTTGAACCAACCAAAATAATTACAGTTATGATGGTAATTGTTGTTTTCATTATCGAATTTTAACAGTCATCATATTTAAGATGGTGCTAAATTTCCATATAGTGCTAACTCCTAAGAAAAGAGAAGTTTAGACTAGTGCCAATAGGAAAAAAACGAAATTGGTTATTTAAGTAATGAAACAAAAATAAAAAAAGTGAATAAACTAAACCCATACTTTAATGGTAAAGATTGCAAAATATCTGAAAAAGACATATCAGATTATGTGATACAAAGATTT
>CAZQXU010000015.1:0-14693 GCA_964597385.1 uncultured Nitrosopumilaceae archaeon
AAGGTAGTATAGTATGGATACATTAAATGATGAAAACGACGAGACTCTTTTTGTAGGAACAGCAGAAGCTGAACATGTCGAAATGTATCTCAAGGCAATTTGGCACATTAAAGAAAGAGGAGAGGATGTCAAGATATCTACAATTGCAAAGATGCTCAATGTCAGACAGCCAAGTGTTGTACAAATGCTAAAAAAACTAAATGAAAAAAATCTTGTAAATTACAACAAAGCAGGCGTAACACTAACCCAAGATGGAGAAAGAATCGGTTCTAGCATGATGAGAAATAGTAGATTGTTAGAAGTTTTGATGGATAGTGCATTAAAAGTTGCAATAGATGAAGAGATGGTATGTGGAATTGAACATCATATGAATAAACAATTTACAGATGCGCTATGTACCATGTTAAAACATCCTAGAAAATGCCCTCATGATCATGAGATTCCAATGGGCGAGTGTTGTAAAACATCTTAGCAATAAATTTCTGAATGATCCCAAAGGATATATCGTATTGAAAATAATATGATATATGGCATGTTTTTGTGGTTGTGAGACCTGGCAAAAAGATGATGACGGGTTCAAAGTGGCATGTGTAAAATGTGGTCATGGACCTCAAAATCATGATGAGGAGTTCAGAGCTTCTGCAAGAAAGAATGAATCACAAAGTCAGAAACGAGATGTAGATTTTGGATAAATTACTCGCCAATAATTTTAACTAGTACTCTTTTTGGTCTTTGTCCGTCAAATTCACCATAAAAGATTTGTTCCCACGGACCAAAATCTAATTTGCCATTAGTAATAGCAACAACAACTTCTCTTCCCATTATTTGTCGTTTTAAATGAGCATCAGCATTGTCTTCACCAGTATTATTGTGTTCATATTGATCAATTGGTTCATGTGGTGCAAGTGATTCTAACCATTTTTCATAATCATGATGTAAACCACTTTCATTATCATTGATGAAAACACTTGCAGTGATATGCATTGCATTTACTAGACAAAGTCCCTCTTGGACTTTACTTTTAAGAACTAGTTTTCTTACATCAGGAGTGATATTGACAAAGGCTCTACGTCCTTTTACATTGTATGTTAGATATTCAGTTAAGGACTTCATGATATGAAAGCATCATGGCCATCATAAAAATTCTAAGAGCAGGCTCAGAACTCAAGATCCTCATCATCAATCAAAGGGATAGGGTCATCACTGCCAGCAAGGCATAATTCAGGTAGATGCCTATTGAGTCTTTCAACAAGATTGATAAATGACGAACTGTGGATTTATTCAAAATGGTTACAATTGACACTCCAGCATCATTGGAAAGTTTTAGAAGATTTGTAATTGGCAGTACATGCCGATCTTATGCTCCAAGAAGTTATTTGGAGGATTCAGAAGTATTTGCTGAAAGAGAAGACAGTTTGGGATCAATTTATGTTGAAGCCGCAGACAAAGTTACTCTAAAAAAAGTAAGAGACATTACATTTGTCAATGCAAGAGACATTCTTGGAATTATCTATAATTCAAAGAGCGGAAATACCGCACTAAAGTGGCGTCAAATAAGAAAAAACAATGGAAAGGTAGTAGGTGAAGCCTCTGCGAATTCTTTAACAAATCTAGCTGAATCGGGAGTGCTCACATTAGATTGGGTTGAAAATTACCTAAAGAAAAAAACTGAAGAGACAAAAACTAGCGAAGTTACAAGCTAAACTCTTTTGTTTCTGTTAATTAGAATAAGATTATGATTACAAAAACAATTGACGATAATTCGATTTCTGTCATGCCAGAAGATTCTGATGATCTTTTAAATTTACGTCGTGTAATCAATGAAGGTGATAGGATAATTGGAGATACAACTAGATTAATTAAATTAGAAAAAGATTATGCAAGACCAGACAAGGGTGAAAGAATCAGAGTAAGAATTGCATTAAATGTAGAAAAAATATCTCTTGATGATGTTTTAGATAGATTAAGAATTAGTGGTACCATATTAGAATCAAGTAATGAGTCTGTACCTCATGGATCACATCATTCATTTATTCTTAAAGTAAATGATGGCATTACAATCACAAAGAAAAAATGGTCATCAGTTGAAAAAAATATAATTGAATCAAATAACAAGCAAGTAGGTTTTGTACTAGTTGCAATTGATACTGGAGATTGTGGAATAGCAAGACTAAAAGGAACACATTTGGAGTTTATTCCAAATATCTATTCTGGTTCTGGAGGAAAGAGATACAAAACAAATTTCAATATAGAAAAATTTTTTGAGCAGATTCAACAAGCATTATTTTCTATAGCTAAAGAAACAGATACTATTGTAATATTTGGCCCAGGAGAAACAAAGAAAAGATTTTCTAATTTTATTTTGAAATCCCAAAATGCTCAAAAATATAAAATTCAGATTGCAGATGGAATTGATTCAGGAGGGGAAGACGGAATTTATACATTTACGAAATCCCAAACTATGAAAGAAATAATGTCAGAGAGCAAACTGGCCAAAGTATCTTCAATAATTGATGAGATAATGCTTAGAGTAAATAAAAAAAGCCGAAAATTCACTATGGGGTTTGAGGAAACCCTCAAGGCAAACCAATTTGGTGCTGTTGAGCTACTTGTTTTTTCAGATAAAGCAATCCAAACAAATGATGAAAAAAAAGTAATAGAACTTCTTAATGATGCAGAAAGTAAAGGAGTAAAAACTTACAGTGTAGATTCATCTACAGACATAGGCCTTAGAGTTACGGGATTGGGAGGAATAGTTTCTTTGTTACGTTATGCCATAGAAGCCTAAGAGGTAGATTCTGCTAGCCACTTGAGATAAGAGGAATTTATTGATGAGATAGCAATTTCGGCAATTTCAGGAACTTGATAGGGATGAGACTTTTTGATTTTATCTTTGAGAATTTTTTTATTTTTTTGAGTGGTTTTGAAAATTGCAAGATATTCAGTAGTATTTTCAATTTTATCATTCCAAGAATAAATGGATGAAATTTTAGTAATGTTAACACAAGCAATGATTTTATTTTCAATTAATTCATTTGTAATTTTTTTAATTGAAATTTTGTTAGGATATGTTGAGATAATCATGGCTGGTTTCATAATAACTATAAATGACCGGAGTTTAAAAAATTAACAATTAGTTTGGACCTTGATTTTATTACTCAAAATTCGATTATCTATGTCTTAATAGCGTGGGTAATAATTTTAGGAGTTGCAAAAGGATTAAAATTAGAAAAACATGGTTTTGAGCTAAAAATATACAGTTTGGTATACAAAAATCAACAAGTACAATCTGTTCTAGTAAAAATTCTTGGAAGAACTAGACGCGGGATTAGAGTTTTTGCCGATGTAAGTGTAGTTGCTGGTTTTCTGATGATGGGTTTTGCGTTTTGGTTTTTGATATCAAATGTTTCCAAATTCTTTGTAGCTCCAACCGAATTTTCCCAATTAACAGTTTTAATTCCAGGTATAACTTTGACATCTTCATCATCAATTCTATATTTTTTACTTTCCATACCAATTGTTTTGGTTATTCACGAAGGTGCACATGGTATTGTAGCTGCACTTGAAAAAATTAAGATAAAAACAGGAGGGTTTGCAATTTTTATTGCAATGTTTGCAGGATTTGTAGAACCAGATGAGGAAGAATTCAACAAAGCAAAAAAGATTTCAAAATTAAGAGTCATTGGTGCAGGAGCTACTTCAAATGTAATTTTTGCATTTGCATTAGGATTAATACTTTTAACAAATCCCTTCTTTGCAATGATTTTACCTGAACCATTACTAAGTACATTTTATGATTTACCAGATGGCGTACTGATACTTTCAATAATTGAAAACTCTGGAGCAGAAAAAGCAGGGCTACTTGCAAATGACATCATTACCTCAATTAACGGAGTCCAAATATTGAGTCCGTTGGATTTCCAAAAGACGGAATTAATTCCAGGTGAAATAGCAAATGTTTCTGTACTGAGAAATGGACAGGTTTTACAATTTCCTGTTGAAGTAATTCCATCACCTGAAGATCCTCAGAGAGGACTGATAGGAATAATGAGGGATAATTCATTTGCATACAAACCAGTTTTGAATTTTATTGAATGGAACGATCCAAATGTTTCAATGTTTTTGCTATGGTTATGGATGATATCATTTTTTATTGGAATCATCAACATGTTACCATTACCAATTTTAGATGGTGGAAAATTTATTCATACAATCATAGATAAGAAAATTTCTGATAAGGCAGTAAACATTACAATGTGGGGAATTTACGCATTCACATTTGCTTTGTTTGGTTTGAACATTGCATTATCATATATGAAATCAGGCTGGTTTACTATCTAAAAAATACCTAAAGAATCATTAATGAAAAAAAACCACATAATTTAATGAAATGCGATAGATGCGAGAATCAGGCAGCATACACTCGTAAATATTCTGGAGAAAAATTATGCTCCAAATGTTTTTCAAGTTCTATTGTAAGAAAAACTGCAAAAACTATTTCAAAACATAATATGATTCAAAATAATGAACTAGTAGCAGTTGCAGTATCTGGCGGTAAAGATTCACTTGCTTTACTTGACATCATTAATCAAATGACTAAAACACATAATTTTAGAATAAAGGCAATAACAATTGATGAAGGGATTCCTGGTTACAGAAATGAGGCTCTTGAAATTGTTCAAGAATATTGTACTAAATTAAATGTAGAACACAAAGTTTTTTCTTATAAAGAATTGTTTGATTTAACTTTAGAAGAAGCATTGGATTTGAGAGAAAGTGAAAAAACATCTTCATGTTCAATTTGTGGAACTCTAAGAAGACGTGCAATTGATCATGCAGCAAAAGATATTGGTGCAGATGTTATTGCTACAGGGCATAATTTAGATGATACATTGCAGACATTTGTAATAAACATGTTATCTGGAGATACTACTAAAATTGGTTGGATGGATCCTGATAATTCAAGTAATACATTAAGAAAGATAAAGCCATTTTGTGAGATTTATGAATCTGAAATCGTATTTTATGCATTTACTAATGACATACCATTTCAAACAGAACCTTGTCCACACATGAATGAGGGAATAAGAACAGAGATCAGAGAGTTCTTAAATTCATTAGAAGGAAAACATAGTGGAATTAAAAATAATCTTTATCAATCAATAGTCAAAGTATCTCAAATTGTTAAAGAAGGAAATAACAAACAAAAGACAATTTGCATAAAATGTGGTAATGATTGTACTGGAAAGATCTGTTCTGTGTGTAATATGGTTTTAAAACTAAAAGAAAATCAAACCTAATGCAAATATAACATACCATCATAGAAAAAAATGGTAGTAGGTAGGATTGGGGTGCCAGCCGTGCCCTATTCTGAAACCGGCTATACGCAGAGATCAGTAACTGTTGGGTAAATCTCTAGATAGGTAATTCCCGCTTGGTGTGCGGAAATGAAATCACGCCGAGGCGGGTGGTTGCAGGACAAGAATTATCCGAAGGGATAACGTCTAAGTCCGAACTATCGAAAGGGATGAGGTCCGGGAGGGAGCAATCCTAAGGTGGAGCATCCACGCTTCCTCGTCTACGTGGCGGATCTTGTATGCCTTGAAATGGGGCTATCCGTCTAGACTGGAACCAACAGATCTACTACCTTTATAATTAAAATTAAATTTTAACCATCATGGATGGAATGATTTCTTTTGGAACAAAAAGAGATTATAATGATTTTAAAAAGCAAATACCAAGTTCAGTACTGCCATTATTTGATTCTGTAAGGAAATTCTGTCTCTCTTTAGGAGAAAATGTAGTTGAAGACATCAGAATGCATAGAGTTGTTTTTGGAAAATCCATGACATTTAGATGGTTTGCAGATATAGAGCCAGAAAGAGAAGGCATTATAATTAAAATTCAAAAAAGTAGAAAAGAAATTCCTCAGATTTTACAAATCAAAACAGGGCAAGAAATAACAGAACTCAAAGAGATTATAAAAAATGCTTTTGAAACAATTAACTAGTATAATACATCAAATTTTGAAAATTCTCCAGTAAATTTCTCATTTTGAATTTCAACATCTTCAACTCGGGCATTTGCTGGTCCTCCATGAGACCATTCGATTAGTCTAGTTACTTTTTCCTCATCTCCCTCAAGTACAGCTTCAACTCGGCCATCTTTGAGATTTTTTACCCAACCAAAAACACCATTTTTTTTAGCCATTACTTTAAGAGCTTGACGAAAAAACACACCTTGGACTTTGCCTTTTACAAAAATTCTAATTCTTTGCTTTGACATACAAAAAATTATTTCAATCTGGTATTAATCAATTTTAGGTAAGAAAAATTAAATTATTACTTTCTTTCTTTAATTCTAGCTCTACCAGTTTTTCTTGCGGCAATGCTACCTACTTTAGCTCCTGGTGGAGCATTTCGAGAAACAGTAGAACTTTGTCCAACGTGTTGATGTCTTCCACCACCGTGTGGGTGTACATAAGCTGCTTGTGCTACACCTCTCACTATAGGGAATTTTTTTCCTTTAGCTCTAAAACTACGCCATTTGTTACCTGCACTCATAAAGAATCGTTCACTAGCTCCACCACCTGCCAAAGTTCCAATCATAGCTCTGTTCTTTGGATTAAGTGTAGTGAATTTTCCAGATGGGAGTTTTATTGTAACTCCCTCTTCACCGTGAGAGAAAATAGTTGCATTTGTTCCTGCTGACTTTACTATAGCGCCACCATCACCAAAATGTTTTTCGACGTTACAGACAATAGTTCCATCAGGAATGTTTTGAACACTGATTACATTACCTTTTTCAATTTTTGATTTTAATCCAAATTGGAAAGTTTCGCCTACTTTAGTACCTAAAACTGCAGGCATAAATGAGACTGAACCATCTTCAAATCGTATTTTAGCTAGTGGTGCTTCTCTACCACGCTCATGTACTAGATCAATTACCAAACCTTCATGTTGCTCAGATAGTGAAAAACGTGGATATTTTGCTTTACTTCCTACTTTACCAGTAGAAGTAGATCTAAATTGAAATCCTCCACGGCCACGTCTTCTTACTAATGGTCTCTTACCCAAGTAGATCGATTCCCATTCATTAAGGATTTTAAGCTTGTGATTTTACCCATGTATTTTGCTAAAATTACCACAAAGATATAAAAATTAGACAACAGAGTTTGTAATATGAGCCAGAATGCACTTTCTCTTAAAGTTCTAGAAGCATATACACGAGATGTAGGTCGTGGCGTTGCAAGAATTGATTATGATTCTATGGATACACTAAATGCATCTACTGGCGATGTTATTGAGATTAAGGGTAAGAGAAGAACCGTTGCAAAATGTCTTCCACTTTACCCATCTGATGAGGGAAAAGGAATTATCAGAATTGACGGATTGGGTCGTAATAATTCAGGAATTGCTATAGGTGATACTATTACTGTAAGAAAGATCAAAGCAGTTGCTGCTGAAAAAGTTGTGGTTGCACCACTTGAGGCAATACCTCCAATTGATGAGCGTTATCTCGCAGATGCTCTAGAAAGTGTTCCTTTGATTAAAGGAGATAATGTAATGGTACCATATTTTGGTGGACGTTTAACATTTCAAGTAATTGGAGTAACACCTGCTGCAGATGCAGTTTTAGTTACTCAGAAAACTGTTTTCCATATTGCAGAAAAGGGTGAAACGTTACGAGGAGTACCTCAAGTTACCTATGAGGACATTGGAGGTTTAACTGATGAAATAAAGAAAGTAAGAGAGATGATAGAATTACCATTAAGACATCCAGAAATTTTTGAGAAATTAGGAATTGAAGCTCCAAAAGGTGTTTTATTATACGGACCACCTGGAACAGGAAAGACTTTACTTGCAAAAGCAGTTGCAAATGAAAGTCAAGCTCATTTCATTAGTATTTCCGGTCCAGAAATTATGAGTAAGTTTTATGGAGAAAGCGAAGCTAGACTAAGAGAGATTTTCAAAGAAGCACGAGAAAAAGCTCCATCAATAATATTTGTAGATGAAATTGATTCTATTGCTCCAAAAAGAGAAGAAGTAACTGGTGAAGTAGAAAGAAGAGTTGTATCACAAATGTTATCACTTATGGATGGATTGGAAGCTCGAGGAAAAGTTATCGTAATTGCAGCTACAAATAGACCAAATGCAATAGATCCAGCACTTAGAAGACCAGGTAGATTTGATAGAGAAATTGAGATTAAAGTTCCAGATAAAAAAGGAAGAAAAGACATTCTTGCAATACATAGTAGAAACATGCCATTATCTGATGATGTAAATGTTGAAAAAATATCAAGTGTTAGTCATGGATATGTTGGAGCAGATTTAGAATATCTTTGTAAAGAGGCTGCAATGAAATGCTTGAGAAGATTACTACCTGAGCTTAACATGGAAGAAGAAAAACTTCCTCCAGAGACTTTGGATAAATTGATTGTAAATAATGAGGATTTCCAGAAAGCATTGATTGAAGTTACTCCATCTGGAATGAGAGAAGTTTTCATAGAAAATCCAGATGTAAAATGGGAAGAAGTTGGCGGTTTAGAAGACGTAAAACGTGAACTTCAAGAAGCCGTAGAATGGCCAATGAAATATCCAGGCCTTTATGATAAGCTAGGACACAAAATGCCAAGAGGTATTTTACTTCATGGTCCAAGTGGTACTGGTAAGACATTACTAGCTAAAGCAGTTGCTACTCAAAGTGAAGCAAACTTTGTTTCAGTTAGAGGTCCTGAATTACTATCAAAATGGGTTGGAGAATCTGAACGTGGAATAAGAGAAATTTTCAGAAGGGCAAGACAAGCTTCACCATGTGTTGTATTCTTTGATGAAATTGATTCAATTGCACCAATTAGAGGTGCAGGAGGCGAAACAGCTGTTACTGAAAGAGTGGTTAGTCAATTACTTACAGAGTTAGATGGTATGGAAAATATGCATGGAGTAGTTGTTTTAGCAGCTACTAACAGACCCGATATGATCGATCCAGCATTACTAAGACCAGGTAGATTTGATAAAATTATTCAGATCCCATTACCAGACAAAGAGAGTAGAAAGATGATCTTGAAAATTAATGCTGAAAAAATACCAATTAATGATAATCCAAATGATCCACAACGTGTAGATATTGATAAAATTGCAGAGTTGACAGATGGTTTAAGCGGTGCAGATACTGCGGCTATCGCAAATACTGCAGTATCACTTGTGATTCATGAATTTTTAGATGCACATCCAGATGTCAAAGATATAGAGAAGAGTTCTACAGATGCCAAAGTCACTATGAAACACTTTGAAGCAGCAGTAAAGAAAGTAAGAGAACAGAAGAATCTCAAGATAGGTGAAAAACTAGTTGCTTCCTATTACAGGTAGTTTTTATTAAATAGGCAATACCAACTCTCGTAAATGTCAGAATTTAGAGGATATACAGGTAAATCATTAGAGTTTTTAAAAAATAATAGGATCACTGTTGGAGATAACGTCAAGATTTTAGCAGATTTAACATATTTGGGAATAATTATGCCAAGATACGAGCACAGTGACGATAAACATATTGTTCTCAAATTAAAAAGCGGATATAATATTGGATTAGAAATAGAAAAGATCGAAAAGATCGAAATAATATCTAGTCCTAAAAAAAATATTGAGAAAGTAGAAAGCGTGAAAAAAAATCCAAACTTGCCAAAAATTTTATTATTATCAACAGGAGGAACAATAGCAAGTAAAGTAGATTATAGAACCGGTGCAGTAACTCCAGTTCTAAGTGCTGAAGAACTTAATTCATCAGTGCCAGAACTTTCTAAAATTGCAAATATGGACGCAGAAGTGTTATTTTCAGAATATTCAGAAAACATAATGCCAGAACATTGGTTAAAAATTGCTGAGAAATTAAAAGAGCATTCAAATTCAGACTATTCAGGTATAATTATAGCGCATGGAACAGATACAATGCATTATACATCATCATTTCTTTCATTTGCACTTGCAGGATTTCCTATTCCAATTGCACTGGTAGGTTCACAAAGATCTTCTGATCGTGCTTCTTCAGATGCAGCTCTAAATTTGATTGGTGCAGTAAAATTTTTGATTGATTGTAAAACAAATGGCGTCTATATTGTAATGCATCAAGATGAAAACGATGAAACAATTGCGTGTCATTTTGGAACAAGAGTTAGAAAAAATCACACTAGCAAAAGAGGCGCATTTCAAACTGTTGGAGATGATCCAGCATTTATTGTTGTAAACGAACAAGTTCAAAGAAATGCAAGAAATAATTTTTTTAAAGTAAAAGAATTTCAACCAAGAATTAAGATCAATACAAAAGTAGCTCTAATCAAATATCATCCAGGATATGATCCTAGTCTCTTGGAAAAGATTATTGAAATGAATTATGATGGAATAATTTTTGAAGGAACTGGTTTAGGGCATATTGGAAAAATAATGTACGATAATGTAAAAAAAGCAAATGAAAAAGGAATTTTTCTAGGTATGACATCTCAATGTATTGATGGTAGAGTGAGAATGACAGTGTACGAAAGCGGTCGAGATTTACTTGATTTAGGCATAATTCCACTAGAAAATATGATTCCTGAGGTAGCTCTAGTAAAAACAATGTGGACATTAGGAAATTTTCAAGATAGAAATGAAATAAAGAAAATGATGCTTGAGAATATTGCATCGGAGTTATCAGATTAGAGGTTATAGTAGTGTCAGAATTTTCCATAAATGATGTTGGTGTAAAAGTAGGACTTGAAATTCATCAACAACTAGCAACTAATAAGAAGTTGTTTTGTAATTGTATGCCATCAGAATCTGATGAATATTTTATAAAATTTCTAAGGAAATTACGAGCATCGAAGAGTGAATTAGGTGAATATGATCCTGCTGCACTATTTGAAAAATCTAAATCAAAAACAATAATGTATTACGCCAATCCAGCAAGTAGTTGTCTTGTAGAACAAGATGAAGAACCACCACATGAATTAGATGATGATGCAAGAAAAATTGCGTTAATTATTGCTTCAACATTAAAATCAAATATTTTTAGTGAAATTTATCCTATGAGAAAAACTGTTGTCGATGGATCTAATACAACCGGATTCCAACGTACTATGTTAATTTCACAAGGTGGTAATTTTGAGGTTGACGGAAAAAATATTGGAATTCAATCTATATGTCTAGAGGAAGATGCTGCAAAAAATTTGGGTGATGAAGGCTCTACAAGAAAATTTGGATTAGAACGTTTAGGAATACCATTAATTGAAATTGCTACTGAACCATTTGAAGCAAAACCCCAACAAATCAAATCAATTGCTTTAGGGTTAGGAAGAATTTTGAGAAGTACTAAGAAAGTAAAGAGAGGATTAGGCTCAATTAGACAAGATGTTAATGTTTCAATTAGAGATGGAGGAGTTGTAATTGAGGTAAAAGGTGTTCAGCAATTAGAACAATTAGAAAAAGTAGTAGAATATGAGGCTAAAAGACAACATGGATTACTAAAAATTTCAAAAAAATTACAAGAGATAGAATGGAGTCATAATAATGAGGACAGAAGATTAGTCACGGAACAGTTTAAAAAATGTGAATCAAAAATTATTCAAAATGCTATAAAGAAAAATCAGGAGATCGTTACAATAGTCTTTAAAAACATGAGAGGTATGTTTGGATATTCACCTTATGAAGGAATACGATTAGGAAAAGAAGTAGCAGAATTAGTGAGGTTTTTTGGTTTAGGCGGAGTTTTTCATTCAGACGAGTTACCAAATTATGGTATTGAAGAAAAAGACATAGAGAATTTGAAAGAATTTTTGAAAATTAATGATAATGATGCATTTTTAATTTTAGCTATCCCGTTTAAAATGATGGATACTATCATCGATCAAATAATTTTACGAATTGAACATATAAAAAACAAAGGCATACCAAATGACACACGGTTAGCTACTCATATAGGTGAAACAAAATTTCTAAGACCCAGACCAGGTGCAGCAAGAATGTATCCTGAAACAGATATTCCACCAATCTTAATTTCAAAAAAAGAATTAGAAGATGCAAGAAAAAACATACCAAAATCATGGGATGAATCTATCAAAGACTTACAAACAAGATATGAAATCAATGAACAACTAGCAGAACAGATTTTTGATTCACGGTATATTGAATTATTTGAAAAAATTGTTGAAAAGACCAAAATTAATACTATGTTTGTAGCATCAATACTTTGTTCCACAATTACTAATTTAGAAAGAAATGGACTAAATGCTAATTTATTACAAAATGATGACATTGTAAAAACATTTGAATTATTAGATATTGGAAAAATTGCCAAAGAGTCAATTGAAATAATTTTTGAAAATATTATGGCTGGAAAAGCCAAAACTACTGAAGAGGCAATGAAAAATACTTCAATTGAGGTGGTAAATGAATCAGATTTGGAAAAAATCATTGTAGAAATAGTTGAAACAAATCAAGAAATTATTAAAAATCAAAAAGAACGAGCTGTTGGACCACTTATGGGAATTGCTATGAAGAAATTAAGAGGTAAAGCATCAGGTGAAATGATAAACAATCTCCTTTTAAAAAATATCAAGAAAAAATTGGCAAGTATCTAAATCTATGCGGGAAGTGGGATTTGAACCCACGAACTCCTAGAAGATAAGGATCTGAACCTTACGCCTTTGGCCAGGCTGGGCGACTCCCGCAATCTGAATTTTTGAAATCCTGAATAAGTTTCTTTATTATACTGTTTTAGTTAAAATACATCAGATTAACAAATTACATAGAAAATGGAATTTAGAGAGATTTATTGCAGCAATTGTAAAAAAATTCTAGGGCGTTATAACATAAAATTCTATAGTGATGATAAAATTAAAGAAATAGCAAATACTCATCACATAGATCACATACGAAGTGGTCATCAAGTTACAATAAGAAAATTTATCAAAAATGCTAGATTATAATTTCAATTTTTCAACAGCTTCAGATAGTGTAAAAATTCTTTGAACCATGGGATCAGAAATATTTTGATTCCACGGCTGTGAATATAGAAAAACATTCTTTTTCCGTTCTAAAAATTTAATTGCATTTAATGGAGAATCATCAATAAAAACATCATAATCTAAATCTGCTTTCATTGGACCATCAATTACTGAGACATAATTTTGGTAAGTTATATCATGATGCTTAAGCCAATTTTTTACAAAAGAATCAGTTGAAAGTTCTCTTGCTGTAACAATATCAACTTGGCCAAAATTTGAAAGATTTTCTGTAATTATTGACAGATTATCTTCTGTTGGAGGAATTGCATTCCAGTTTTTCCAACATGTAGACAATTCTTCATAAAAATCATACCTATTAATTTTGAATTTTTTCCAAAAATCCCAATTTGTTATTTCATCTTTAGAAATATTATCTCTGATTTTATTACTGTAAATTAACCATGATTCAATTACATCTGCTAGAACACCATCTACATCTAAAGCTATTTTCAATTTTATTACCTATTGATCTGCTTTTTGGAATTCATCTAAAAGGTTTTTTTGATGCTTACTTAGTTTTTTGGGAATATTAACAACAATTCGCACATATTGATCACCTCTATTTTTTGAATTCATGCGTGGCAAACCTTTGCCTTTTAATTTTATGATTGTATTTGGTTGACTGCCTGATTCCACTTTAATTTTTTCAGTTCCATCCAAAGTTGGAACTGTAATTTCACGCCCTAAAGCAGCATCAACCATAGATACATCTTGATCATAAAAAATATCCATATCATCTCTCTTGAATTTTTGGTGAGCTTGTACTCTAATTCTAACAATTAGATCTCCGTTTATTCCTCCTGGCATTTCATTGCCTTCTTCTGGAACAGTATAATCACCGCTATCTACACCTGGAGGAATATCAAATGATATTTTTTTACTGCCTTTTTTCTTACCGTTTCCTTTACATTCGCTACAAGGGGTTTGGATGATTGAACCTTGTCCTCTACATGTTGAACAAGGCACTACAGTTACAAATGATGCAAATCCCATACTTCTACTTTGACGTACCTGACCTTGGCCATTACATGTAGAGCATGTATTCTTGTTTGTCCCAGGTTTACATCCAGACCCATTACATATTTCACATTGTATTTCTTTTTGTAAATCAATCTCCATTTTTTTTCCGTGAAGAACATCTTCAAGAGTAATGGTAGTCTGATATAGAATATCTGAACCTCTTTGTTGCCTATAGCTAGTTCCTCCTGTTCTACCAAAGATTGATTCAAAAATGGAATCAAATCCACCGCTTCTTCCAAATAAATCACTAAAGTCGCCACCTGCACCTTGAAAAATATCTTCGTTACTATATCTTCCATCTACACCAGCATGACCGTGTTGATCGTAAACCTTTCTTTTTTCAGGATCTGAAAGTACAGCATATGCCTCTGAAATTTCTTTAAAGTGTTCACCAGCTTCTTCAGATTTATTACGATCAGGATGAAATTTTAATGCTAATTTTCTATATTGTGCTTTAATTTCATCAGAAGCAGATGATTTTGAAACTCCTAAAACCTCATAATAATCACGTTTTGCAGCCATAAATCATCCTTTAATTGTAATTGTATAAACGGTGGAATTTGTTAGTTTTTGTTTTCATCAGAAGATGATTCAGTATTTTGCTGAGCATTACCTTGATCTTGCTGGCCATCAGTTCCAG
>CAZQXU010000015.1:14793-17434 GCA_964597385.1 uncultured Nitrosopumilaceae archaeon
TCATTTCTTAGATCTATTTTCTCTTTTTTCTTTTTGTCTTCATCAGAGAATTTTTCTGCATCTTGTTTTAATTTTTCAATTTCTTCTGGCGATAATTTTGAGTTAGACGAGATGGTAATTTTAGCTTCTTTTTTGGTTCCAAGATCTTTTGCAGTTACATTAATTATTCCATTTGCATCAATATCAAATTTTACCTCAATTTGAGGAATTCCTCTAGGAGCAGGTGGTAAATCTGTAAGATTAAAACTTCCTAATGAAACATTATCAGTTGCCATAGGTCTTTCTCCTTGGACAACATGAATTGTTACTGCTGTTTGATTATCTGCTGCAGTAGTGAACACTTTACTTTTTGATGTTGGAATTGTTGTATTTCTTTCAATTAATGGCTCTCTTACTCCACCCAAAGTTTCAATTCCTAATGTTAATGGTGTTACATCAAGTAATACAATATCACTAGTCACATCACCAGCAATAATTCCAGCCTGTATTGCTGCACCCATAGCCACTGCTTCCATAGGATCAATACCAGATTCAGGTTCTTTACCAAGAACTTCACCAACGAATTTTTTCACTAGTGGAATTCTTGTAGGTCCTCCAACCATTACAATTTTACTAACATCTGATTTTGATATTTTAGCATCTTCAAGTGCTTTTTCTATAGAAGGTTTGCATCGTTGAATAATTGGGCGAATTAATTCATCAAGTTTTGCTCTTGTTAATCTTAGTTCAAGATTTTTTGCACCAGATGAGGGATCATGAGAGATGAATGGAAGGTTGATGTCAGTTTCCATAATAGTTGAAAGCTCAATTTTTGCTTTCTCTGCAGCTTCTCTAACTCTAGCCATTGCAGTACTATCTTTAGATAGATCAATTCCTTCTTTTTTCTTAAATTCATCAAGAATGTAATTAATTACTACTTTATCCATATCAGTTCCACCTAACTGAGTATCACCAGATGTACTCATTACTTCAAACACACCACCACCCATTTCCATTATTGTAACATCTAACGTTCCACCACCAAAATCAAATACAAGAATTTTCATATCTTGTTTGGTTTTGTCTAATCCAAATGCCAATGATGCAGCTGTTGGTTCATTTATTATTCTTACAACATCAAGACCTGCAATGGTTCCAGCATCTTTAGTTGCTTGACGTTGATTATCATCAAAATATGCAGGAACTGTAATTACAGCTTTATTGACTGGTTCGCCTATGAAAGCTTCAGCGTCTTTTTTTATTTTTTGAAGGATAAATGCAGAAATTTGTTGTGGTTTGTAATTTTTATCTTGAATTTTAAAAACATAATCTGAACCCATTTTTCTTTTTGCAGCCGCAATTGTACTATCAGGATTTGTTACAGCCTGTCTCCTTGCTGGTTCGCCAACTAAGAGTTCACCCGTTTTAGTAAATGCAACTACTGAAGGAAACGCCTTACCGCCTACAGTAGCACCTTCAGCTGCGGGAATGATAGTAGGTTTTCCACCCATTACCACGGCAGCAGCCGAATTACTTGTTCCTAAATCTATTCCTATTATTTTAGTCATTTAATTTCACCATTATTTTTTTGATATTTCTACCAGTGTTGGTCTAATAACTCTCTTATGAGAAATATATCCTTTCCTAAGTTCTTTGATAATTGTATTGTTATCTAGCTCAGAATCTTCAATAATAGAAATGGCTTCATGAAGATTTGGATCAAATATCTCTCCTAGTGCATCAATTGGAGTTACATTATATTTTGCTAACAAAGAATCCATATTTTTCAAAATAGAATTTAATCCTTCAGTATTGATCTTACTTTCTGAAAATACTTGCTTTGCTCTTATAAAATCATCATAAATTTTCAAAAAATCTAACATAAATTCATCAATTTTTGTATTTACACCTTTTTCAATATCAGATTGTGTTTTTTTATTTAGATTTTGATAATCTGCCAATACATGTTTAATTTTATCTTCATAATCTTTCACTTTTTGTTTTTCGATTTCCAAAAGATTTTGTAATTCATCCATAGTAATGTTATCACTGATTGTTTGTGTTAAATCTTCAGATAAATTGTTGGTTTTATTCTTAGAAATTACATTAACTGGGACTTCATCTGGATTGTTTTCATCTGACATTTCACCCATAATGATCTATTAGCTAATTTATACTCTTATTGAATAATTTCGCATAATGGATTAGCTTTAATTACAATAATATTGGTATCTTGTTTATTTTTTTCTATATTTTCAAAATCTATTTTTGAACATGCTACAATAATAGTAGTTTTGTCACTATGAAATAAATCAGAATTTGGATGCTCATACGCTTCAACGTCGCCGATGTAATCGCGTAATCTAGAAGTTAAATTCTGCAACATTTCAATTTTATCTCCACGCATTTCATGTTGATCAAGTGTCCAAGATAATGCAATTTTTGTTCTACTAGCTTTTAGATCATTTTTCTTCAATGTAGAGCGAATTTCATCGATT
The DNA here is from genome assembly GCA_964597385.1 of uncultured Nitrosopumilaceae archaeon. Classification (GTDB taxonomy): domain Archaea; phylum Thermoproteota; class Nitrososphaeria; order Nitrososphaerales; family Nitrosopumilaceae; genus Nitrosarchaeum. Next base: position 17,271 of record CAZQXU010000015.1, read on the forward strand.
AATTTCTTAATATAGCCATCAATACCCTTTACGCTTCCGTTAATAAGATACATGAGCGTATTTGCACTTTCAAATGAAGAGCCTAATGATTTGAGATCAAATAACCCACTAATCATATTGTCTAAGAAGATTTCTTGGAAATCATCTGAAGATAGATCATTTTT
>CAZQXU010000016.1:0-5056 GCA_964597385.1 uncultured Nitrosopumilaceae archaeon
TTTATTGATTTTCTATACCTAAAACGTCATAATATGCACGTGGAATCATTTTTTGAGCCTTGAATAGCACGTTGTTAACTGCAGTGTCTAGCACGTATGTTTTTGCCCAGTCATTTTCACTTCTAATTGAACGGCCAAATCCTTGCAATAATTTAGTCAGAGTTTGAGATGTATACCATAGTGGAAATTTGTCCATTTTGGCTTTTGTTCTTTTTTCTTTATAATTTGGATATGGGACTTTTGCAATGATTTGAAATCGAGATAAATCATCTTTAAGGTCTACTCCTTCCCATAATGAAGAAGAAAGTAAAACACCAGAAGGATCAGATGCATGCTCAGAAATAATTTCATCTTGAGTTTTTCCATCTTGATTATAACTATGACAGATTCTAATTCTTCTAGTATTTTTTGGAGAAAGATATCTAAGAATTTTTTGACAACGTGGAACAGAAGAAGTAAGAATTAACCCTCGCTCACCAGAATGCTCATCCATTATTCTATCAATTACTTTTATCACTTCAAGTTCATCAGATTCAGTAGAACCATAGCTTAATCGTTTAATATTCAATAGATTAATTCGCCTATTATCAATTGGAAATGGAGATTTTGGAGTATCAATGAATGCAACATCGTCTTGGATTAATCCCATATTTTCACAAAAACTGAATTTGTCAATTGTAGCAGACATAAATATTTGATATTCTGTGGTGAAAAAAGAATTTGCAAATGAAGATACATCGATAGGTTTCACAGAAATTGATCTAAAGTTTCCATTCAAATCTCTAACAGGGTCATTTACGACAAAATTATCTTTTCCAGTAAGAATATCGATTTTAGCTTGTGCAGCTCTATCATATCGTCGCTCTAATCTTGTTATAGACTCATAATCAGGCTCTTTTTGAAATGAGTCACTTTCCTTAATGTCTTTAATTTTTTTTGCATAAGAATATGCAATATCATCAATTAGCTGAATCATTGAATCTAAATCTGAAAAATCATATTTTCCAGAATTTAAATTACATTCGTCAATTTGGCCATTAAAAATATCAAATCCGATAAACTGCATTATTTGGTCTTCAATTTTATGGGCCTCATCAAATATCGAAACTTTTCTATTAAGATAATCTTCAAATAGTTTTTTATTAAATTTCATAATTTGAAAAAAAGCATGGTAATTCCATAGAGAGTGTTTGGAAACAAGGGCATCATATTTTTGAAGATAGTAATGACATGATTCAGTATTTTGCGTGTGTTCATCGACTTGTTTTATTGTTGGTTTGAATTTACATACTTCAACTATTTCTTTTCCATTTTTGATAATTTTTTCCTGACATTGTCCTTTATCACATGTCAGTCCCCATCTCATTGCTCTTCTAGTATTATCTACTTTTTCAGATTCCATCATTTTCAAACAAGCAAAATTTTGTTTTCCTTTTACAGGTTTTAGAAACGGAATATCCTTGATATATTGATCTTGAAGATGTTTTGAGGCAGTAATTGTAAATGAACTATCAAAATATCTAGATACAGTAGCTCCAACAAGTGACTTTCCTACTCCAGTAGGGGCACATAAAATAATTTTTTTGTAACCTGATTTTAATTTCTCTTCAATTTCAAAAATTATCTTTTTTTGAATATCACGTGGAGAGAATTGATCTGGAAATTTTTCTAAAAGAGACAGGATTAAACCTAATTTTCTTTAATATTAAAAGCATGAAGGTTCTACTATTATCAAATACATGCGATGTAGTTTAATATCTAGTAAGATCACAATAAATCATGGAATTATTAGAAGACAAAATGAGAGTGTGGTTAGAAAGCGCTAAATTTGTAAAAGCTATTCCTGGCGTGTATGTATTGTATAACAGAAATAAAGATGTAATTTACATAGGTGAAAGTAGTAATTTAGAAGAGACATTCACAAAATATGTAGAAACGGAATTTGAAGGAAATGAGTGCAAACAGAAAACACAGTCATATCAACGTGAATTCACTACTAATCCAAAAGAAAGACAGATTCAATTAATTGAAGAATTCAAAAAACAATCAGGAAAATTGCCTTCCTGTAATACAGAAATTGCATTAGAAACTCATTGATGATCTGTATAGAATTATCCAGTAACCAAATGTATCTTTAGGCATAAAAATAGAGAAAGTAATTAATTTAAGAACATCGTAAAAGTATAATGCATCAGTGTTATTATTGTGAACAAATTTTTGATTCAAAAGAAGCATTGTATGATCATGTTGAAATTCATTCAGATATTGAACGAAATCAAGAAATAATGGATAGAAAGAAGGCAAAAAAAGATTAGCCTCATTTTTTGATTAAACAGTCAATTACTAAATAAAATTAGAGTAATTGTAAGGATTTATCCATTCAGGAATAGAAATATGTATTTTAAAATAAAAGAATATGGAATGGGTTGAATCTCTTTTAAAAAGATCATGCGATAAAACACTGACAAAAGGCGAGGTACTACACAGTTTGTTTCACATGATTGAAATAAATGAAAATACATTAAATCACATCCAATCAGATAAGCGAGATTTTGGACCAGAATTAGAAGAACTAAAACAAACTGAAATCAGAGATTTAGATTTCCATCTAAAATATTATCGTAGTCTTGTCAACTACATCAGCTCAATTCCTGAAAACAAAATCATCAAACAAGAATAGACATCAAATAGTAAGATTGCAAAAACTATAATCGTAATTTTTTAAACATATCATCAAATTTTTGTTGTTTATCAGGTATTTGTCCATAATTTGTTTGTGCATCATACTCTTGTCGTTCATCAAACAGATATTTCTCCCATTTTTCAATTTCATGTGCAATCATTAAAGATGAACTTTGACGTGCATATTGTTTTTGTTGTTCTTGATTTTTACCACGAGTAAAGAATTTTTTTTCCAAGAAAGCATCTTCAAGGTGTCTAGTAATTTTAGGTTTAAGCAATTCTACAAGATCAAAATGCCCTTGTTCATGTTTTAAAAGTGACATAGTCTCTTGTGATTGGCGAATCCATGATAGCATCGGATAAAATTCAGTGGTTAAAACAATATTTTCTATAAAAAATTTAATTTCTTCACCAAAACCTTCAGAATTCACCGTCCAAATGTAAGAGTATTTGATGACACTATGAGAATCTTCAAATGTTGCAGGGTTTGAATCTGCTTTAAAATCAGATAATTTTAAAAAATAATCTTTAGACCATGCAATAGTATTATTCGAACTCATTAAATTTCAAGTGTTATACGGGGATAAAATTATTGATTTTTGATAATTTTCGGCAAAAATGAACCAGATAAATGGCTTAGAAGATGATTTATCAAATTAAGAATATGTTTGACGGCTATGAATTCTGGGAATGGTCGATTAGGCAAACGTAGGAATGCCGTCAAACATGATGACTCAATTTCATCACATCAGAATAGATTAAAAGAAATAGTGTGTTTAATTTGAAAAACAATTTCAATCACTCGTAAAAATTATGTAATATTTAGCCATAAATAACAGATTCAGAAAGGATCATTTTTTCTAACCATTTTGATCAATTAAAAAAACATGTTCAATTTTAACAATTTTTTCATAATTAAAACATAAAAAATATTGAAAGCAAGGCTGTTTGCATATTTGATGGCTTTAACATATCCCCCAAAGGGACTGAAGCAATAAAGACATCAAATTTGCTTGCTTTCCCTTAAACTATTAATTTTAGACAAGTTCAAACTAATTTATGAATTTAAGACTAATTATTTCAATGGGAATTTCAGTTATAGCATTAGCCATAGGATTAGTTTTATTATATGACATTACAAGATAGTTATAAAAATTAGATAAAATTAATTTTTAACATCAAAATTAGGATGACAGTCCAATACTTCTAAAATAGAATTACTCTGATTGATTAATTTATGTTGCTGGTCTATAAGTAAATTAATTTGTTCTGCTTCTGAATTTAATTTTTTTAAAGCAATCTGTGCTTTTTCAAATTCTTCTGCAGATAATGTTTTATTTTCATAATAGGCATAATGTTTGTAATATTCATCATACTGTAAATGTTTACGAGATATACTTTCTGAAAGCGATTTAATTTGAAGTCTGAGTTGTTTATCTTGTTCAAGTAGCAATTTTTGACCAACATAGAGTTCTTCAAATTTTTTTGGAATGATAAATCCCATAGAATCAAAATCAGATGAAGGGGATTCATCAGAATACATTAAACTATTTTTATCGGTGTTATGTCCTAAACCTAAAACATGACCTATTTCATGCATTATTATATTGGAAACCATATTTTCATCATTTTGAACATATTTCCCACTACAGTCCTCATCACCAACAGAAATATCCAATACACATTGATTCAAGATTCCAAATAACATCGAATTACAAGTAGCTAGACCGGAATGAGTGTCAGATGCATATACTTGCCATCGGATAATAAAATCAGGTTTATCCGATTCGATAAAATTCAAATTTGGGTTTAATGATTCCCAGGTTTCAAGTGCCTTATGTAATGCATTTAATGGAATTTTTTCATCAGGCAAATTTGGAATAGGTTGGACAGAATAAGATACTGTTTTTTGTTCATTTTTGGGCAAAAATTTCGATAATTCTTGGATATTTTCGGATGTTTGGTGTAACTCGGTAGATTTTTGACTATCAAAAGGGAAAAGATTTGCATACCACAGATAACCTAAAACAACTACGAGTAATAACATAATTAGTAGTTTCTTCACTAAAAAAAATACTCGTTCAAATAAGTAAAACTTTCTATAAATTAAAGGGATGTATTAAATAATAATTAAAAATTTTCTACATCTAGTAGAATTATTAATCAATATTAAATAATAAAGAAATATCCAGACATAAGAGAAAGAATATGCAAAACAAAAAATTTGATGATAAAAGGTATCAAGAATTAATAAAGCAAAAAGAAGAATTTGAGAAAAATAGACCGCATGATATAGAAGCCATGAGGAGATGGAAACATTCTATGAGTAAAATTCTAGAAGAGTTAGAATTATTTAAAAAATAATAAAAAATTA
>CAZQXU010000016.1:5156-16517 GCA_964597385.1 uncultured Nitrosopumilaceae archaeon
AGTATTTTGAAGATAAGGATAAACAGTAGTCCATTAAAATCAAAATATTGGATCAGTTAACAGAGATACTCATTGAGAAATATTCCCCAATGTTAACGAACAAGCAAGTATGGGAATTTGAGCAAATTCATGAGGATATTAAATTTGATATGACATATGTGGAATCTGGAAATAAAGATGAAATATCATGGAAATCAAAATTATCTCATCTGAATAGCGACATCAGAGAAACTGTAGTGAGCACTTTTGATTATCTAGCAGATGGATATGAATTATGGATCACGGGTTCTAAAAATGATCAAAAAAAAATGGATGCGTCGTTAGTCCAATATATCATGGCGGTATTAGTAGATACAATGATTGATGAAGAGATTTGTTTAAAATTTAGAGAAGAAAATAACTGTTTAGTTGTTGCAATTGATTCACAAACAGATGTTATAGATTGTAAAGAATTCTTTGAAGAATTCTATCACCTAGCAACTGGATTCAATTACGATGCAAATACCGGAATCCCAGATGATGAAACTGAAGCAGAAATATACCTGACAAGATTACAAGAAGAATTTGATCTAAAAATGAAGGAAAAATTAGGGGAAAAATACCTTCCAGGTAATAATGATCCTGACTCGATAACATCCAAATGATTGATTCTGACATCATATTTCATTAAATTTTAAGGGAGTAAAAAGCAAAATACATCATGGAACATACTAAAGAATGCGAATATAGAAATACACATGATATGATTCATGCCAATTGTTTTTGTAAATGTCATAAGATAATAATGATGGAATCAAAAAAAATGGATTCAAAATCATTCTAAATTTTAAATATGTACAGGACATAAATGAAAAAATTCTTTAGTGATGAAAAAATAAAAATATTGCTGATTGGCTAGATTGGGAAATGAAGAATACCCACAACCTTTCTCAGACTAGAGCAGTGAAGCTCATCATTCAGGTCTGATAAACAAGGTCTTTGATGCCAATTAGCGTTTACAGTGACACCCACATTTACAACTATCAATGATACAACGATTTTGTTTACAATCAAGACAGCGTTTACTTCGACCAGTTTTCATTCTTAATTCTTCAATTCTTCTTGCCTTATCACTCATGAAAAATAGCACATGTTGTATTCAAAAAGTCTTTAGATTTATAGTTCCAAGTCCTAAAATAGTAGCGAATTATAAAAAAAAGTATTGCCAGAAAATAAAAGGCCATTTAAAAGATTTGGAGATAGAACGTCTAGACCAAAAACCCAAACAGATGAGGATAAAATTAGAGATTTTGTTTTACGTAACTCAAAAAATGGATACTATACCAAAGTTTCAACACTTTCTTACAAATTTGAAATACCTATTGAGAAAGCATGGGAGATAGTAGGAGGGCTTTTGATAGATGGGTCATTAGAATCAGTTCATGATGAATTCACCGGCGAAATGAAATTATGCGAGGCAGGAAAAACATATCTAATAATGAATTTAGAACAACAAAGAAAAAAACAGAAATCACAAGAATTCAAAAGAAACAAAACTAAAAACCAAAAAAACAGACATCAAAATAAATCAGGTAAGATTTTTTAAAAATTATACAAGATAACTTTTAATTTTTATACATTTTAAAGGAAATTATGGAAAATGAGGATAATCTTCCAGCCCAATGCCACCCAATTATCAAACCAAAAAAGAGAACGGATAATGAATCATTAAAGTCATGATAAAAATAAACAAACTAGACCAAATAGAGATTGATAAAATCCTATATTCAATTGAAGGAAAATTAGATGAAAAATTGATCAGATTAACAACAGATTTAATTTTTAAAACAAACTGGATAAACAATAATGCAACTAATCTGTATAAAAATAACCTTAAAGAAATTCCAGATAAATCACTAGATGCATTCATACTAGGAAGTCATCTAGGACAGATATATCAGGTATCTTTAGAATTATCTAAAAAATTAGAATTAACATTATCGCACAATCAAAAAAATATTTTAAGAGAATTCATTTTTTTCCTAGTTATAATTCGTCATAAAAACCAAAAAATATTCAATAACCTATAACAAACCTTAATTTTCTTTAGATACACAAAAAAATTATGATACAATGTAAGATCTGTGGAACACCATTAGGAAAAGAACCTTCATCCCAACAATTAGAAGAACATTGGAAGAAACAACATGAATGGCATTGGAAAATCAATCAAGACAAAACTCCAGAAGAGGCACTTTTAAAGAAAAAACAATAGTGCAAGCGTCTTTATTTTAGATAAACCATGATAAATCATGGAATTTATGATTACAATTTTACATTTTCATAAAGGTAACGATATAGACAATATAATTTTCGGTAAAAAACAAAACGAAAATAAAGTTAATGAAGATATTCGAATTTTTCCATCAGGTGGGTTAACAAAAAAAGGTGGAATACAAGAAAAACATTTGAAAATAAATCTTAAAAACAATAATGATTTTAATTTAGAATTATTATCTGATTTCCTATCACACAGATTATCATCAATTGATGATGCAGATAGTCTAAAAATAGGTAATGAAATAGTCGAATTAAAAAAAAATGAGATTAAAAAAGCATTAAAGGATCATTTAGATGAAATTTCAAGATGACGTCTTGGAATAGTAGTCGTTTATAGCATGCCTAGACCACTAAACGAAGGCGTCAATATTATACATTGAATGTGGTATAAAACCAGGCATCATGGAATTTTGAACATTTGTTTAGTTCAAACTAAAAATTAAAACTAATGTTCAATAATCAAATGCAATAAACTGTTAATCGAGAAAACAACAGGCTCTAATTTTTGTAAAAAAACTATTTTTGAGCTTATTTATGTGAAAAAATTTACTTAGGTATAGTAATACAAATTTTGAATTATTTAGTCATGACATCAATAGAGGCATATGATATGAAAATACGAAAAAAAGTGACCATGAAAAATCCAAAACCATATTTGATGAAAAATGGGTCATGGGCATTAAAAGGAACTAGTTCTGCTACGGGAATCACTTTATTCAAAATTGTGGGTAAAAAACCTTCATTGTCCCATTCAAAACTAGATTATCTAAAAAATATGTTTACTAGCAGAAAATGCGAATGTGAAAAATTCTGCTAATATTTTTTATGTCTAAAAATTCGTAGTTTACAAATTAAATTAAAATGGATTCAGTATTTTTAAAATAATTGTTTAAGATCACCTAATTTAAAAAAATTAGCAGGTATACAATTCGAAAGTGTTAATTTGAGAATTACTCACAAAAGGACATGTCTTTAGATATAGAGTGGCATGGAAATTTTTACGGCATATCATGGGCATATGAAAAAGACCGCTTAGTAGTATCAATGGTTTTTGAGGATAAAAAAGAAGCCATAGAAGTATCTAAAGAGATCGAAGATTGGAGTGATAAATTTACCAGACTGACAATTATAGAAAGAGAAAATGGAGAATACTCAATTTGTTGTTATCAAGATCCACAAATTTCGAAGAGTAAAAAGAACATCGGGTTATACCGTACCGGAATGCCGCAAAATGGAGGGTATGAGCAAGTAAAACCAATGATTGAAGAAAAATCTCCACTGCTACAAATTGCACATGCGGCAGATGTGAGAGATATGAACACATACGAACAAATATCAAGATTGGTACCTATGAGAAAATACAGAATTATTTCAGAAAAGGATTTGAAAAGACAAGAATTTTTCTATGAAAAAATGGCAGACACGCACAATCAAAATAAAACAGATTAGATTTGAAAAAACGTAGTTAATAAAAATCAGATTCAACTTATAGTTAATTTAAATTTGTATTATAGAATGACCCAATCCATTATAATCTAAAAAAATCACATAAATTCCTCATGATAATACTTTGTAGCCATTGTAGATGATTCTTGAGAATTACTTGGGTAGACTACAAAAAATCAATCTGACGATATATGTTTAAGTGAATCTAACCAAGTTTCAAATTTTAGCAATATAACTAGGAATAAATTAAAACAAATCTAGACAATATCGATTGAAAGTCACTGATCTTAGACGTCCAAGTATTTTATCATTAATTGCGGGTTTAGTCTTAGCAATATTAGGTGCCTCAATATTGGCGAATCCTCAAGACAATACTACAAACATGATTTTTTTGAGCATGTTTGGAATCGGATTATTTATTCTAGGTTTAAGTTGTTCATTATTATATCAAATAAAAAAAGTAAAAACTAAACAATGAATAATTTTCAGAAACATAGTATTTTAAGACCAAAAAAATAAAGAACAGGGATGGCAGAACATAAGCTACAAGGGTCAGGAGGCTACATCATAGCTGAATTAACCGATGAACAAGCTAAAAAAGCGGATTTAGGAGTTGGAAAATTATTTTTAGCACCAATAGGCAAACTTGAAGAACAAAAAATGTCAAAACATTATTGTAAAAACTGTGAAAAAGAATTTGACAGTTCACCAAAGATACATCTGGAAGAAAGTACTAGTGAACAAGTTTCAGATAATTTGATTCTAGTAGAAAGAGGTCAATATACTTGTCAACAATGCGGTAACATTATTGGAGAGTACAGGGTATTTCAGAAAAAAGACGAATCAAGCGATGCAGGTAATGCTAGACCTAGTCAATAAAGCACATCATCCAAAAACAATATCCTTAAGTTTAGAATCAAACAGGAAATTAATAATGTCAAGTACATTATTTAAGATAAAATGTGAAAAGGGGCACAAAGGAAATGCATTGTTATGGGGTGAAGAAACAATTCAAAAGTATATTGAAAGTAAAAAATGCAACAGTTGTGGTTCTCCAATACATCAAATATCCAAATAAAATTTAGAATAAATTGTAAAATTTTCAGAATTACTTAATAAGATAATTTTTGTACATAAATCGTGGATTCAAAAGAAAATTCTGAAAAAATATATCCATCAGGATATGAACCGTCTATAAAAAGTCAGAACGACAATAATGTTAGAAATCAATTACTCTTTGAAATTCTAAAAACATCACCAACTGAATTTATCAATACAGATTTGTTCACAGTGATGTCAAAAAGGCGTTCAACTAGAAAGTTCAGCGATAAAATTGTAGAGACGGTAAAAATTGATAAAATAATCGCTGCTGCAGATACCGCGCCTACCGCAGGAAACTTTCAAGGATTTGAAATATTTTATGTTAAAAGTCCAGCAAAAAAACAACAATTAGTTGAAGCATGTAACAATCAACCATACGTAAATGCGCCTCTAGTTCTAGTTTTTTGTAAAAATCCCGCACGAGTTAAATTTGATTTTCCTGAAGAGATTCTCAAAAAATTTGCAATACAAGATGCAACATTAGCTGCTGCATATTCACAGCTTGCAGCTCAAGCATTAGGATTGAGTTCCATATGGATTGGAATGTTTGACGAACAAAAAGTAATGAAAGTCATCAATACAAAATTGATTCCATCGTCAGTATTATGCATAGGATATCCTAAACAAGATAAATTCCCAAAGCCACGAAGAAATCTCAAAGAATTAGTACATGTAGTATGGGAATAAAACAAGATAAATTAATCATAAAAAAACTAGAAATTTTTTAATTATCGAATTTTATCTCTACAGATACCGCATAAATAATTTTTCTTAAAATTTACAATCTCAGTTTTAAATTCATCTGTATGAAAATAATTTTCTCCAGTCTTCATTCCCCCAGGTACTTTTTTATCGCATTTCGAGCATTTTAGGTCGATTTCAAATTTGATTTTCTTTTCATCCTTTCCAATTTTACCAATAATCATACATGTCTCACATTGTTTATTTTTTATATAATATACAAATCTTAAGTTTTAAGTAAGTAAATTCTAAAAAAAATGATGGAATTTTCTCAAATTGAAGAACCACAGATTGAAAAACCCATAGTTATTGCTGCAATGCAAGATATGGGAAATGTCGGAAGTATCGTAGTTAATTTCATCAACAATAGTTTAAAAACAAAAAAATTCAGGATTGCAAAAACGCCATATCCAACATATGTTGTAGATGAGGGAGGTTACATAAATTTACCAAATGAAAGTTGGGAATACAAATACGCAGACGGATTAATTGTTTTTGGTGGAGGAACAGGACAGCCACAAGACACGCCAGAGATGTATGCTTTGTGTCAAGATGTAATTGATATTTCAAAAAAATATTCTGCCAAATTTATTTACACATTGGGAGGATTTCACACAAACAAGATACTTGATAAAAATCCAAAAACATTTGTGACTTCAACATCAATTGAGCTAACTAAGCAAATGCAAAAACTTGGAGTTTTAACAACACCCCAAAAATCAATAATTACAGGATTTAATGGATTGATCTTAGGATTTGCTAAACAAAATGGCATTCAAGGAATGGGAATGTATGGAGAGCTAAATCAGCCTGAAATTCCACAATACAGAGCGGCAATCAGCATAATCAAAACATTAGAAAAGTTAACTTATAGGAAATTAGGTGATACAACCAGATTAGAATTACTAGCTCAAGAGGTTGAAAAAAGTTTTGAAAATTAATTAAATATTAAATTAATATTAAACCGCTTGATTTTATAATCACATCACAACAAAAAAGATATTGCAATTTACTCACGTCATGACATCAATACTCCAAGCATGTCAAACAGAAATAGACGGAGTTAGATATTATAAAACACCTCAAGGACTGCTGTATCCATCAATCACAACAATTCTATCAAAAACATCAGACATGACAGGTCTTGATCAATGGAGAGAGAGGATAGGAAATGATTTAGCAGATCAAATAATGAAAGACGCTCAAATTCATGGCACTATGACTCATAAGCTATGTGAAGACTATCTAAAAAATAAAGAGATAATTGGTGATTTTTTAGATATTCCAAAAAATCATTTTGAAAAATTAAAACCGTATTTGCATAAAATGAACAATATTCGTGGAATTGAACTTCCGTTGTATAGTGATGAGCTCAAAATTGCAGGTACATGCGATTGTATTGCAGAGTATAATGGGAATCTGTCAATTATTGATTTTAAAACTAGCAGAAGTAGGCTAGTTGAACACTATGATAAAGTTCAGAAATATTTCATGCAGGCAACGGCATATTCTTTGATGTGGAAAGAAAGAACAGGAATTGAAATAGACCAAATAGTAATCATTGGATCCGAGGAAACAGGAGATATTGCAGAATTTATCAAAATCCCGTTTGATTTTAAGGACAAGTTAATAGATGCAATAGAAAAATTTCATAATTTGCCATAAATAAGAAAAAACATACTAAACTAGGCTTAAAATAAACCCAATAAAGACAAGATAGAAAATGACAGATTTCATTCATGAGCCATACAAAACCATCTTTGTTAGAGATTTGATAAAATTGAGCATAGATGATCTTCTCAGTATGATGGCATCCCTTGAATCAGGTAGTGCTTATTGGGTTGATGGGGTACTCTTTGCATGCTTTGCAATGACAGAATCAGAAGAATTAGCAAAAAAAGAGATTCAAGGGCAGACATACATTGACAAAGTCATATTTGCAAAATATGACAACTATACCAAGACAGCAAAACTATCAACTAACATGGAGGTTAATGTATTAAACGTGCAAAAGAGTCATCTTTATAGGGATTTAATCTCATGGTTAAAAAAACAACCAATTTGGAACGAGTAAAAACATTATCAAAGATATGAAAACATCAAATAAATATTTCATGATATTTTTAATGAGTAATACAAAATGACTCAAGACGAATCAGAATTTTTCATGACAGAATTTCCAAAAGAAGGATTTAGTTTGATAGATCAACTCCAAGGAAGAGTACAGTTTGCAATTTTAGATCAAATTAAACTAATGAAAACATCAGGCATGGAAAGTAATGAAATAAAAAGAATAATTTTAGATAATGTTAAAAACATTATAGACAATTATAATTTGGAAAAAAATAAGATTAAATTTTAATTTCATACAAAATCAGAGGGTAAATTAAACAAATGTAAAGAATTTCTACAATAGTATTTTTAACTCATAATGACATTAATGGTATAGGTAGTAATCAAATAATCCCAAACATCAATGGTATGTCAAAAAGAGTATTGATGCTCAGTTGTCAGTGGATAACTGATTGGTTTTGATTACTATCTTATTTTTACCATTTATTAGCGGTATTCATCGCCACAGTCACCTATCAACCCAAAAAGATCATTTGATTTACTAGTTACTGAACGTATCATAGTCAGATCTTCATTCTCAAGAATAATATCAAAAACTCGTGCATTATCTTGTCGATGCTCCGAGATTCCAAGCCTTGAACCAATTATTACTCCTGCAACTGCAGGTTTATCTAAAATAAATTTTGTAGAAATATTTGCAATGCTTGAATCGTGTTTTTTTGCTATTTTAGATAAAATTTGTAACAATTCTTGAAATAATCCCCACCCTCCCCACACATCAATCATGTTGTAATATTTTTGTAGGCTTGAGGTATTCAAATCCGCTCTGCGAGGTTCTGGAGAATTCAGATATTTTTCAGATAAAAACCCACCAAGCAAAGTACCATATGCGAGAAGAGAAATATTGTATTTTTTACAATACGCGGTCATTAATTTTTCGGGTCTTTGATCCAAAATAGAATATTGTACTTGATTAGAAATTAATTTAAAACCATGTTCAATCATAATCTTAATTCGTTCTGTATCAAAATTTGTAAGACCAAGATGTTTTATCTTTCCCTCATTTTGTAACTTTGTCAAATGACCAAGTGCATCAAGATAATTAGGATTATTGTAATCCCACCAATGAAACTGGAGCAAGTCAATTGTCTCAGTGTTCATTTTTTTTAATGATTGATCAATATAATATTCCACAATTGACTTACTCATAGGTCCAGGATTTGGAACAAATTTAGTTAATGCTTGTGATTGTTGCAAGTCTTTTGGCTGTAATTGTTTTCTAAATTCACCAACAAATGATTCAGCTGGCCCGTAAATATCAGCCAAATCCCAAGTAGTGAATCCATTCTTGTGATATTCAAGCATATCCAAAATTGCAGCTTTTGGATCAATCTGTCCATGCCCACCTGACACTTGCCACATTCCATTTAAAATTCGACAAAGGGATAGATCATCAGCTAGATCAATTTTTGGAATTGTCAATAAGAGATATAGAATTTAACTTTATTTTATGAGTATGCAATAGACTTGAAAATTAATAATTACTCATATTCAAAATCAATTAATTTAAGAATTAGAAGAACATAGATTTACAATATGGTTCATTATTATATTAAAAAAATAAAACGTATTTCTCAAAAACCCATCACATGTATGATTTGTAATAGTCAAAATATCGTAGAAGATGCAGTATTAGCTTCTACTGGCCCAACTCAAGAAAATACAGATTATACTCCATCTATTTTATGCCTAGAATGTGAAACTCTAATGATTATCACTTCGGAACCAGGTACTGGACTTGGATTGCAAGCATCCGTAGGAAATGAAATATCGATGAGAAACTAAACTCTAGTTTAATTAAAAAAGAGATGACACCCACTACATCCAATAATTACAAAATATCAAAAAATGAGATCCACACACAGATTCATGGCCAATAGTCAAATTTTTCAATTTAAAAATTTAATATGAGATGAATCAGCGTATGGATATTGACAGGTGTAATGAATACTGAAGTATCCATAGTAATTCCTACCTATAATGAATCTAAAAATATCAAAGGAATTCTACATTTGATCAAAGAACACTTGCCAAAAAATACCAGAGTAGAGGCAATAGTAGTTGACGATAATTCACCAGATGGAACAGGCAAAATTGCTGAAGATTATTTTAAATCATTAAAAGAAAAAACACTTTACACAATTAATGTAATAAATAGAAAAACAAAGGAAGGTCTAAGTTCTGCAATACTAAATGGAGTTGAACAAGCTAAAGGCAAAATAGTTGTTGTAATGGATAGTGATTTTTCTCACCCCCCACAACTCATACCCAAACTTGTTGAAGTTTTAAAACAATCAAAAACAGACATAGTTGTTGCTTCAAGATATCTTAATGGAGGCAATATTCAAGGATGGTCATTAAAACGAAAAATCATTAGTAAAATTGGAACTATGATAGCAAAGAAAGGATTGGGAATCAAACAATCAGACCCCATGTCAGGATTTTTTGCATTTAACAAAGATGTGATCAAAGGAATTAATTTTGATGCCATAGGATACAAACTTCTTTTAGAAATGTTAGTCAAGACAAAAGGAGTTTCCATAAAGGAAATTCCATACACATTTTTAGACAGACAAAACGGAAAGAGCAAGCTTGGAATTAAAACAATTTTAGAATTTGGACATGCCGTATGGAAGCTTTACAGACATGGAAAAAGAGAGCAGAAAAATGAGAAAAGAACATCGGTAAAGTTTGTTTCGAAAGCTGCTAGATTCTTTTCAGTTGGAGCCTCAGGATTAGGGGTAAACTACATCATGTCTATTCTATTTTCATCGAGTTTGGATATGTGGTATCTTCATGCAACCATACTTGGAATCATGTTTTCAATTACCAGTAATTTCATCTTAAACAAGTATTGGACTTTTGAGGATAGAGATTTTGCAGTAAAAAGAACCATTATCCAATATGGCAAATTTGCAGGGTTTAGCTCTATTGGTGCTTTAGTTCAACTTGGAATGGTGTATTATCTAGTTGATGAAGTCACTATGTCTTATCCAATAGCACTAGTATCAGCTGTTGCAACTGCAGCATTTAGCAACTTTATCTTAAATAAAAAATGGACATTTAAAGAAAAAGTCTGGGGTTAACCGATTTTAAAAATAAATTAAATCCAGTAAATGCTTAACAAAAAATTTTCAGATAATTAAAACTAGAAAAGACCAATTAACGCCAATCCCATTACAATCAACAGAACTCCACCAAGAATAGTAATAATACCAGTTCTAGACATAGATTACCCTAAACAAACCAGTATATGAAATTCTAGTATGCATTTATTTTTATTCTGAATTATTGTAAGGAGTAATGTAATTCACAAAACAAAGCCATTCCATTTGGTAATGATTTAGCAGAAATACTACAACCATCACGTAATCCTCTACCACAGATATAACATTCAACTTCAGACACACTTGTTTGCACTGGAGAATTTTTTTTGAAATAAAGATCCTGCATCATAGATTTTGCACTTGGCATATCTAGATACAATACAACAAATCACCATATAAAGGTACCGTACTATACCGTAATCCTACAAAATTTTGAGGGCAATATCATAAAACCAGCCTAAAAACAACTAATCAATTTAAATAATAAACGAGTAAAATTTTGTCTATGGGTGGA
>CAZQXU010000017.1:0-16274 GCA_964597385.1 uncultured Nitrosopumilaceae archaeon
GTTGGATTACAAAATACTTCAATTTCTGCCTGATAAAATTCTCTTAAACGAAGTAAACTTTGTCTTGGTGCGATTTCATTTCTAAAACTTTTTCCTACTTGAGCTACTCCTAATGGCAATTTTCCTCGCATTGTCTTAAAGAGTCTTGGAAAATCTACAAAGATTGACTGACATGTTTCTGGTCTAAGATATGCTTCTTCTTCTTCAGGTCCAATTCCTACTTTAAACATCATGTTAAATTTTCTTGTTTTTTCAAAATCTCCCTTGCATTTTGGACATTTGATATTGTTTTGTGAAACTGCATTATCAAATTCTGTTAAATCTGCACTTTCTGGAATTTCAATTTTTGATATTTCAGCTATTGTTCTATCTGCTCTAAAAGTTGATTTACATTTTATGCATTTTATTATTGGATCTGCAAAGTTTCCCAAATGACCCGATGCCTCAAAAACAGATTTTGACATTATCTGTGAGCCATCAATTTCCATCATTCCATCTCTTCTTATCAATTCTCTTCGCCATAATTCAAGAAACTTGTTTTTCAAACTTACACCAGAAGGGCCGTATTCCCAAAATCCCGCCTGTGCATCTGCATAAATCTCACAACTTGGAAAGTAAAATCCACGCTCAAGTGCTAATTTCATGACATCTTCATAATTCATTGTATCATATCACCAATAACTGAATAAATTTCTACGCCAACTCCTTGACCTTTCTTATATTTTCAAAATCATCTCTAGTGTCATCAATTGGAGTTTCCAAAATTATTGGAATTTTTTTCTTATTGACAGTTTTTATTACTTCGGCTAATCCTTTTTCTCCAATATTTCCTAATCCTATGTGATAATGTCTATCGAGGTTACAACCAATCTCACCTTTTGCATCATTAAGGTGTAGAATCTTCAAATTCTCAAATCCTATAATATCATCAAATTTCTTTAACGTTTCTTTGACTGATTTTTCTGTTCTTAGATCATATCCAGAAACAAACGCATGACATGTATCCAAACACACACCAAACTTTTTTGATGGCTTTAATTGATTAAATATCTCTGCTAATTGTTCAAAGTTTGCACCAACAGAATTTTTTTGCCCTGCCGTGTTCTCAAGTAAAATCATCACATCATTTTTTGTTTGTCCTGCTTTATTTAGTCCCTTGACAAGTTGTTTTATTCCTGCTTCTTCTCCTGTTCCTAGATGACTACCTAGATGTGTAACTAAATATGGAATGCCAAGTTTTCCACATCTCTCAATTTCATTAACTAGTGTATTTACAGATTTTTCAAAACCATCTACTTTTGGCGTAGATAAATTTGGTAAATATGGCATGTGAGCACATGTTGCAAGTCTATCTATCTTACTTGATTTTAGTTTTTCTCTGAAATTAGTAATGTCATCATCTAAAAGATCTTTTGCATGCCATCCTCTAGGATTTCTAGTAAATATCTGAAAAGCAGAACATTCTCTCTCTACTGCATTATCTACTGCTTTGTCAATTGAACCAGATATTGAAACATGACATCCGATCTGCATACGTGACATTTTTCTTAAAACATAATTTAAACCACCGTTCAAATTCAAAAAATCAGATTTTTAAGTAAACTCGGTAAATTACTTTTATGCTTGAACTTGGAGCTGATGAATATGCTAAATATCCATTTATGGCAGATGCAGGTCAATATCTAAAGGACAAAGGTTTTCCTCTAGTTAAATTTGGAACAGATCCTGATCTAAAACCATCTGTTGAAAAAGCATTTCATAGGCTTAAAGTTTCTACTGAAGGAGGAATTTACAAATCTGAACTCATTGATGGTCAAGCATCAAAATCATATGTTCTTGAGATTGAAGTTTTCTCATTTCTTTTAGCTATAGTTTTGATTAAATTAACTGGTATGCATACTCTAACCAAAAGATTTGCACTAGCAGAAGCTAGACGAGCAGAACAACATCTTGAAAGAGATTTAGGAAAAGCCTCTGAAAAATCTAAAATTGATTTAGCAATAAAAATAATTCATGATTTATTTGGTATTGAAGTAATAAAACGAGACGATTTTTTTGAAATACCTGTAGCTGATTATCTAAAACACTCTGTAAGTTTTCATGAACGAGAATGGAAATTAATCAATAGATATGTTAAGGATGGCAAAGTGTTACTTACTCCAGAAAAAACAGTTAGATTAATTCGAAAAGAACTAGGAACCTACATTGGCTCTAAAATTAACAATGCTCCAACACCTCCAATGATTCCAGGGTTTGAAAATATGGTAAATGAATTAATTTCAATTTGTAAAAAACTTACCCCTTCTTACACTACTACTACCGGAGAATATCCTCCTTGCATAAAACATGCAATTGAAGTTCTTGAAAAAGGAGAAAATCTACCTCACTCTGGTAGGTTTATGCTTGCTACATTTCTCTTATCAAAAGGTCAATCAGTTGAAGATATTGCACCATTATTCAAAAATGCACCAGATTATAATCAAAGGGTAACTCTTTATCAATTAAATCATCTTGCTGGGACTTCTGGAAGTGGAACTCACTATTCCTGCCCTTCATGTGAAAAACTTAAAACACAAAATTTGTGTTTTGCAATCCCTGAATGTGATAATATCATAAACCCCATTCAATTTGGAAAAAAGAGAATCTGATGCAAGACAATGACATAAAATTTCTAGAGGATACTTTTAAAAAATATTATTTTGATCATTTTGATCTAATTCGTGTTCCAAATAGAACCTCTGAGAGAGAATTTGGATTCCAAAAATTTAATTCTGGTATGACTAGACATATTTCAATCAAAGATGATAAAGAATTACATCTACTATTGATGAAAAATACTCCGTCTGATGTATACTGTTCTAACGCATGTTATTCATTTCCAAATTTACCTATGAATGAAAAAGATTGGAAAGAAGCCGATCTAATTTTTGATATTGATGCTAAAGATCTCAATCTTGAATGCAGAAAAAATCATACAATTTCTAAATGTAATGATTGCAATGAAATATCTACTAATATGAATAGTTGTAGTAAATGTAATTCTATAAAACTAGAGAAAAAATCTCTTCCTTGTAAAAATTGTATAAATGCTTCAAAAAATGAAGTATCAAAACTATCAAATATTCTTATTGAAGATTTTAGTATTCCACAAAATGATATTCATGTATATTTTTCTGGTAATGAAGGATTTCATGTGTATGTATATAATTCACAATTTCAACAATTAGGTTCTAAAGAAAGATCAGAATTAACAGATTACATAATGTTTCATGGAGCAATTCCAGAAACATTTGGAATGAAAAAAATTAAGCCAAATCGTTCAACATTTCCGGATTTTGATGAAAAGGGATGGAGAGGACGATTTTCTAAGGAAGTGTATGGTACAAAATCAAAGCGTTCAAAAATAATCACCGAATTAATTGTAAATGGATATTCTTCTTTTCAAAAAACTCTGGATGATCTTTCTGATAAAATTGGTGCAAAAATAGATCCTAATGTTACAATGGATATTCATAGAATTTTCAGACTTCCTGGTTCATTAAATAGTAAAAGCGGTCTAACCAAAGTTTTTTGTACTGATCTTACAAAGTTTGATCCATATCTTGAAGCCTCGTTTCTCAATGAAAAATTAGTTGAAGTAATAGCTAACTGTCCGATTAGCTTTAATCTAAAAAATACACGGTTTGGTCCATATTTTAATGAAAAAGTATCTGTTCCAACATTTGCAGCAGTATATATGATTTGCAAAAAACTAGCAACAATCTCTTAACTTAACTGAGAAATTCATGACTAAATTCTGAAATTTACTGGTAAGACATTAATTTACCAAACCGCAAGGAACATTGATTTTGTATAGCGCCTCTACTGACAAACAAGTTCCGCCTCCTGACGCAGGTAAGCTTGTCCGATTAATTATAGTTGCAATTATTGCAATTGTAATAATTGCAGTTGCTGGAAATCAGGCAGTAATTTTATCAATGAATTTTACTGAATTTGGGGATCAGTTTACCAAACCATTGTATTACTCCCTTGTCTCAACCATTATTCTTTCAGCTATTGCTCTAGTAAGAGTAAATATCATTGGTAGATCTTCTATCTTTTGGTATGGGCTTCATACAGCAATTGGCTTTATAGGAAAAAGTACTCAACAACCACTCTCAAATAATATTACAAGCTTTAAAGATTACAAGCTTAGCCCATTACAATTTGTAATTTGGCAGATTACCAAGATTTTGCTTTTTGGAGCATTTTTTGTCAATATTATGTTTGGATTTGCAGCTATATCTTTTATTGATGGGAATAATCTTGGGATTGAAAATATAACTAATATCTTCTCTTTACCGTTCGTTACACCAAGTACTGACGGTAATTATTCAGTTGAGCAAGTTGTTCCAATGATTCCCTCTCTTGTACTTCTTTTACCTCCTATTCTTGCAGCAATTGGCCTTCGATTGGTTTTGTATGTTGGCATTCATAAAATTATTAATGTTATTACGTCATATCTTCAAGATTCACAAAGCGGAAAACCAAGATATCTCAATTATGTTTCAACAGTAGAAACTATAATTGGTGTGGGAATAGTTTGGTTGGGATTCAATCTCTTTTTCACTGATCAAATTGATTACAATACTAGATATGTGATTGGCGGAACACTTGTAATTGGTTTTGCTCTTTTAGCATTTGCACTTGTAGATAGAATTCGAGCTCGTGTTCTTACTCATATGTTTAAGAGAGATGTTTATATTAGAATTTTAACAATTCTTGCAATTGCAGTTATTGTTGGAGGACTAGTCTCTGTTAACAACAGTATTGCTGATGCAAAAAAAATTGAATATTTGGGACCATATACAGCTCAACAAATTAGTCTCAATCGACATATTGGCCAACTAAATGATATTAAAGAAAATACTCATGATGTAAAATTACAATCTGTATCCCCAAATAATATCAAAAATTATGTTAATCAAAATAAAGATGTACTCAATGTTGTTAGAGTATGGGATTGGGAAGCAGCTTTTGCTAAACTAAAACCTGAAATTGGATTAATCCCTTACGTGGATTTTGAAGATAATGATATTCTTCGTTTTAACAATACATTATACTGGACTGCTTCAATGAAACCAATTTTGCCATCTTCAGTAAGTCTTGCAAACACATGGTATAACGAACATCTTGTATATACTCACGTTCCAAATGGATTTTTAACACTTGAGGCTACAACTGGTCAAATTATAGATAGTAGTAAATTTTTCAAACAACGAGAAATCTATTATGGTGAAGGAGGTCTCTTTTCTACAACATGGTCTGCATATCCAAATTCTAGAACTACTAGTGCCGAACTTGGAGGTGTATCTTATAATGGTGCAGGAGGATTAGATGTATCTCCACCACTTAGCTGGACTTTTGAGCCAAACTTTTTACTTTCATTTCCTGCCGAATCTGTACATGTTATGCGATACAAAGATGTTCATGATAGAATGAAAATTTTGTATCCATATTTTCTATATGATCTTTTTGGTAAAGAACTAGATTCTATTCCAGTAACTGATGGCACAAATTCCTATTGGCTGATTCCTTTGATAGTTGGATTTGATACTCACGATGTGCCATGGTCTGTTGGAAATCCATATTTGAGATTAGTAGGATTTGCTCTAGTTGATACCTACGATGGTGATATTCAATTAATGAAGACAGGCGATGATTTCTTTACCGACATGTTTGTTAGTCAATACCCTGACAAATTCACACCTATACCTACTTGGCTTGAAGAGCAAATACGATATCCAGTTGAACTCTTTAACTGGAAAGCAGAGATGTATAACATTTATCATGTAAATGATGTTGAAACATTTATTCAAGCAAATGAATT
This sequence comes from uncultured Nitrosopumilaceae archaeon, assembly GCA_964597385.1. GTDB lineage: Archaea > Thermoproteota > Nitrososphaeria > Nitrososphaerales > Nitrosopumilaceae > Nitrosarchaeum. The sequence goes on from CAZQXU010000017.1 coordinate 5,870, forward strand.
CTATGAAGTTCCTCAAGGACTAGAGGCATATTATGTTGAAGCAAAACCTCCAGGTTTTAATCAAACTGAATTCATTGGTTTACTTTCATTAGAACTTAGAGGTTCTCAAGGAAGAAATCTTGCAGGATACATGATAGTTGAAAACGATCTTAATCATTTAGGAGATTTACAATTCTATGAAGTTCCATTAAATTCTACTACTAAATTGATTGGTCCTACTGCAGTTAGAGAAGCATTAGATAAAGATCCTACATTTGCAGAACTAAAGACTCTTTTACGAAATCCTAGAATTGGAGATAATATTCTATATAGAGTTGGTCAACATGATGTTTACTTTATACCTGTATACACTGCAGGTTCTGGTGGAGTTGTTGCACAACTTGGTACTATTGCAGCAGTAGGTGCAGCCTTTACTGGCGAATATTATGTTGGTCTGGGAGATACTCAAGAAAAAGCCTTTGAAGCATATTTGAAAAAGGTATCTGGTGTAGCTGGTTCCTCAACTTCAGTTAATGTAGATTATATTGAATTAGGAAAAACAGATAGAATCAATATTATAAAATCGTCATTTACAGATAATAAAATTGAGATCTCTGAACCAACATCAATTCAGATTCCATTATCGTTTAAAGAGGGAGAAATATTCTTCTTTACTGAAAATGATCGTCTTGATACACAAGATTTCTTGAAAAAATTCATAGATAATTTTGTAAAACCAAGAACTGATAGAGTATTCATGTGGCAAGAAAACAATAATCTCAATATTGGAACAATAATAGTAAAAGACAATATTCCTGAAATGCATTACATTTCAATTGAAATTGGAAATTAATTTCTAAAATATTTTAGAACGTTAAATTACCTGTATCTTTAGTATCTACTAATGCTATTAATAATTGATAATGGGTCTGTTTATACAAAGACTCTGATTGATTTTTTAACTGAAAAAAATATTTTATTTAAAATTGAAACACCTGAAATGTTAGATTTAAAATCTTTAGATAATTATAATTCATTTATTCTATCTGGAAGAAGAAAAAATGAAAAAATAACAAACCAAATTAATTCTAAAGTTATTAATTATGCAATTCAAAACAATAAAAAATTATTAGGAATATGTTATGGCGCAGAAATGTTGGCTTTGACTTTGGGTGGAACAATTAGAAAACTTGCAATATCTCAAAAAGGTAGGCAAAAAATTAACATTAACAAAGAAAACCCACTTGTTACAAATGATTTAGAAGTATTTGAAAGCCATGGATTTGAAATTTCTAAATTACCAAAGTTTTTACACGTTCTAGGTTCATCTAAAAACTGTAAAATTGAAATTATTCAATATGAAAATAAACCTATTTTTGGAACTCAATTTCATCCTGAAATGAGTAATGATGGTCAAAATTTGATTCAAAAATTCTGTTCTCTCTGATTGCTTTTAATAACTCTCAATTCTTTTTTGATTGTATGGACACTAATGACCATCAACTTTTACTTCCTTTAGTAGATGAAGAAAATATTTGCTTGCCTTTGCCAATAAATGTAGTTTCAAAATATTGGAATATTACACTTCCAATGTCCGAAGCTATTGAATCTGCTAAACAATATCCGAATTCTAATGGAAGTATCTTAATTGAAGGAATTGAATCTGCAGAAAGACATGGCCTAAAGTGTAAAATTATTAATTCATCTTTATCTGAATTAAAAAAAATTATTGCATTAGGAATTCCTCCAATAGTTATTTTACCTGGAATTCCTGAAATCACACAACATGCTTCAGTATTATCTGGATATGACGATGATGAAAAAACTATCCTTCATTACATTCAAAAAGGAAATTATGAAGGTGAACAACAAGTGGGAGCTATTCCACAAGAACTTTTTGATAAAGAATGGTCTGAAGATGGACGATTGTTAATTATTTTAGCACCACCAGATGTCTTTTCTTCTATAAAACTAACTGATACCAACGAAATCTCAAATCGATTATGTCTTATTTCTGAAAGATTAATCATACAAAAAAATCCTACTGAGGCTTTGTCATCTTTAAAAAAAGCAATTGAATCAGAGGAAAATAACTCAACCGCATTATATCTGATAGCTAGTTTACTTAATGAACAAAATTCTAATGATTGTGTAAAGTATTATGAGAAATGTATTGCTCTTAACAAAAGGTTTTATCTTGCATATGTAGGACTCGGTAACTATTATCTTAAAAACAATCAATTTGAAAAAGCTGAAATTCAGTATAGTAAAGCAATTGAAATCAATCCTAAAAGATCAGCAAAAATTTACAAAAACAGAGCTTATCTCAAAGAAAAACAAAAAAAGAATTCTGATGCAAAAAATGATCTAAAAAATTATCTGAAACTTTTCCCAAAAGCTAAAGATCGTGGAATTATCGAACAAGCAATAAGAGAATTATGATGTGCGGAGTGCGGGATTTGAACCCGCGACCTTCAGCTTGGGAAGCTGACATCTTACCGAGCTAGACTAACTCCGCTTACTGAAATTAATTAATTATGATTAAATATCTTGATTGTAAAACAATATCATGGATGCGCGTTGCCCTGAATGTGAGAAAGTAGCGATTTTAAATGATGAAATTACTCTTGTAAAATGTCCACATTGTAATTTTGAAGCAGATTATGATACATATCTTGAGATAATGAAAGATCAAGCAATTAACATGTCATATGATTACATACCAAAAAGACCCGGGCTTTAATTACCAAAAATTTCCTTTATCTGAACAATCCAAATGTGCTCCGCACTTTGGACAAAACATATGACATGCTTGCAAATCTACCATCTTATTATCACATCTAGGACACCTAATTTCTTCATCCATGCGTATACTAAGTAATCTTGATTTAAAAATAATGTCCAAAGGTTAATTAGTCGTTCAACTTTTTTTTGGAATAATTGACAAACTTCAAACTTACCGTATCTGATGTAAAAGGAAAATCCATTACTAAAGAGTTGAAAGACAATGATGCAAACAAGTTACTTGGTTTACAACTAGGTAATGAAACAGATGCGTCTATTGTAGGATTGCAAGGGAAACTAAGGCTTACTGGTGGCAGTGATAAATCTGGAGTACCAATGAGAAATGATATTCATGGATCTGCAAGAAAATATATTTTACTTTCAAAGGGAGTTGGATTACAAGCAGCAGAAATAGGTCAAAGAGTAAGAAAACTTATGCGTGGTAATACAGTTTCAGAAGAAATATACCAAATAAATTGTAAATTTGACGGAGAACTACCAGTAGAAGCTCCTGCTGAAGTAGCAACAGAACCTCAAGAAAATAAATAAAAAGAATAGCTTAACATATGCCGGATCTACATTTTCATTGATGCACTGGCGAGAAACACTTCCTGATTGGTACATAAAAAAATATGGTCATCAACCATGTGTAAATATTGGAACTGCAGGTCACGTTGATCATGGAAAAACTACACTTATTCAAGCATTAACAGGTTCATGGACAAGTGTTCATAGTCAAGAACTAAAAAGGGGAATTACTATACGCGTAGGTTACTCAGATGCAGCGTTTTACAAATGTAAAAGTTGTGAAGAACCATTAGGATACTCTACAACTCCAAAATGTAAAAACTGTGGAAAGGAAAGCGAGTTATCCCGAGTTGTTAGTTTTGTAGATAGTCCAGGACACGAAAGTCTGATGGCAAACATGCTATCAGGTTCGGCTTTAATGGATGGAGCATTATTACTAGTGGCTTCTAATGAACCAGTACCTAAACCACAAACCAAAGAACATCTTTTGGCACTTCAAACACTTGGAATACAACAAATTATAATCGTGCAAAATAAAGTGGATTTAATTTCATATGAAGAAGCCATTGCTAATCAACAAGATATTACAAAATTTGTTAAAGGAACAAATGCTGCAAAAGCACCAATCATTCCAATATCTGCTCAATCAGGACTTAACATAGATGCGTTAATTGGTGCAATTGAATCAACCATTAAGACTCCAGAAAGAGATGAATCTAAAGAACCAATAATGCATGTATTGAGATCTTTTGATGTCAACAAACCTGGAATTAAATTAAAAAATATCAAAGGTGGTGTTATTGGTGGTAGTTTAACACAGGGAACTTTGAATGTAGGTGATGAAATTGAAATTAAACCAGGTATTATGGATGAAAAAAAGAAATCATATGAACCATTACTTACAGAGATTACTTCATTAGGTACAGCAGCTGGGATAGTAGATTCAGTAAAACCAGGAGGTTTGGTCGCAATCGGTACAAAACTAGATCCTGCAATGACTAGAAGTGACTCTTTTATAGGTTCTGTAATTGGAAAACCTGGAACCTTACCAGAAAATTCAACTCAAATAAAACTTGAAGTAAATTTATTTGATTCTGCAGTTGGAGCAGCTGAAGATACTAAAGTACTTCCAATCCAAGTTGGAGAATTATTACGATTAAACATAGGAACTGCTCCAATTCTAGGTAAAGTTTTAAAAATTAAATCAAATAGTATAGACATTGAACTTAGAAGACCAGCTTGCATATTTGAAGGTGGTAATGTAGCTATTAGTAGAAGGATTACTGACCGATGGAGATTAATTGGTGCAGGAATTCTTGGCTGAAGTTATCTGTGATACAAATTTCCTAATTCATCTAGCAACTAGAAGAATCAAAAATATTGATAATCTTGATGTTGAAATAGGCCAAGTTATTTTTGTTGTTCCACAAGTTGTTCAAAATGAACTTTCTAGATTAATCACAAATCCTAAAAAACAACAAGATATTAGTCAAACACTAAATTTCATAAAAAATTTCAAAGTACTTCCTATAAATGGAAATTTTGCAGATAAAGAACTAATTGATTATGCAAAAAAAAATGGCTCCATTATTGCTACCATGGACAAAGAATTAAAAAAACAAATTAAACAACATGGTGGAACTATAATGTCTTTATCAAATAATAAAATTATTCTAGAATCATAGCAAAATTTAACTTGAAGAATTTAATTATCATTAATATGACTAATTTAATTTTGCAAAGTAGTGCTTTCAAAAATGGAGAACAAATCCCAAAAAAATATGGCTATAAAAATTCCAATGTAAATCCACCATTGACTATTAAGGGAATACCAAAAGATACAAAATCCTTGGTTCTAATAATGGATGATCCTGATGCAATGGGTGCAGTAGGAAAAGTTTGGGTACATTGGTTAGTGTGGAATATTGCATCTACCACTACAGAAATTGAAGAAAATTCAATTCCTATTGGAGCCATTGAAGGTAAAACTGATTTTGGCGAAATTGGTTATGGCGGTCCAGCTCCTCCTGACAAAGAACATACTTACATTTTCAAATTATATGCATTAGATAAAAAATTGAATTTAAAGGAAGGTTCATTAAAAAAAGATTTAGAAAAATCAATGCAAAATCATATAATCGCTGAATCTGAACTAACAGGTAGATATTCTCCCTAAATTATTTTTTTGATTATATACCATAATCTTAAACCTCTGAATAATTTTACTTACTTTTTATACAAAGAGTAATAAACAAAGTTTAGAGAGAAAAGCCAATTGATTTCAAACGTAACTTTGGTTTCATTAGGAAAATTTGATCTAAAATTACATCATCTTTTAATTGTGGGAATTTTATCCCTATCTTTCTCTGTTTCGTTTTTAGTTCGATCTCAAGCTGCTGATTATGGTTTTGAATTAAATGAATTTGATCCTTTTTTCAATTATAGAGCTACACAATATATTGTTGATAATGGACTAAATGCATATTTTCAATGGCATGATGATCTGAGTTGGTATCCTGAAGGAAGAGATGTTTCAAACACTTCACAAGTAGTGCTTCATACCACTGCTGCTATTACATATTGGATTTTTGGTGGAGGGATGAATCTTTATGATTTTACAATTTTATTTCCTGTGATTTTTGGTTCACTTAGTGCTATTGTAATTTTTGCATTGGTTAGAGTAATTGGTGGAACAACTGCAGGATTATTTGCTGCACTATTTTTTTCAGTTTCATTACCAATAATAATAAGAGGAACAATTGGTTGGTTCAAATCTGAACCGCTTGGATTATTTTTTGGTATTTTAGGAGTTTATTTTTTACTTAGTGGTATTAATTCTAAAAATAAAAAAATTGCAATTGCAAAATTAATTGCAGCAGGAATTACTATACCGTTATCTATATCTGCATGGGGTGGAAGCCAATTTTTTATAATTCCAATAGGTATATTCTTTCTTACTTTACCTTTTATGAGATCTGATCATAAATTTATTGTATGGGCAGTTCCGCTTTTCACTGCAGTTGTATTTATTATTTCTATGAATTTTGAAAGATTAAGTTCGAATTTTATCTTTGGATTAGGAGGAGCTTCATTATTAATTCCTACAATTTTCGTAATTGTTTGCATTTTAATTCAAAATAAAAGTAATGAAAACAAAAAAACTAGAAATGGTTTATTGTTTTTAATCTCTATTTTAGTATCTGGCACAGTTATCTTGATTGTAAATGCCGATTCTGAATTTTTACCACTTCCAAGTTATAGATATCTAAACGCAATTAATCCTTTTTTGACTACTTCAATTCCTTTGGTTGATTCGGTAGCAGAACATGCTAGTACAACAATTCAACAGTCTTTTCTATTTCATTCTATTTTGATGATCTTTGCAGGGTTAGGTATTTGGTTAATCATAAAAAATCACAAAATAAAAGATTCTAATTTTATTAAAAATGATATGATGTTATTTTCATTAATTTTTGGCCTAATTGGGATCTATGTTAGTTCTGCTTTTGTAAGACTAGAAGTATTTGCATCGTTATCTTTGATAATTTTATCTTCTATTGGTTTGTCCATGCTTGTAAAAAATGTTTTAAATAATACAGAAAATAAAAAATATAAAAATCTCCTTGTTAAATCTTTATTTTTTGCAGGAATAATTATTCTTCTAGTGATTCCACTCTCCTTTCCAGAAAGCAGTAATTGGGTTACTGCTAGTAAAACTCCACCAACAATTCTTAATGGTGGTTCTGCATATCCCGTAAGTACAAATGATTGGCTAGAATCAATGGAATGGATAAAAAACAATACCCCTAAGGATGCTGTAATTGCATCTTGGTGGGATTATGGATATTGGATATCTACTTTAGGAGAAAGAACAACAATTGCAGATAATGCAACATTATCTACCATTGTTATACAAAATCTTGCAAAAATGCTTATGAGTTCTCCAGATCAAGCATGGAAAATGTTGACAGATATGCAAGCTGATTATGTGGTAGTTTTTGTTTCTGGTCAAAGATTAGGAGTAGATAATGATGATCAAGCACTCTATGTATTACAAGGTGGTGGCGATGAATCAAAAAAACAATGGTTCATACGAATTGCCGAGGAGCCTTCATCGAAATATTTACAATCTGATGGTATGAGTGGCACCGATTATTTTTGGAATGAAACTATGTTAGGTAAAATGTTCCCATTTACTCCATTAGCTTATGTCAATTTCCAAACTAATCAGCAATCTGCAACTTATCAACCAGGATTTACTCCAGTATATGTAAAAGATATTAAATATCCATCAGATGGTAACGGCCCATTAAAATTAGTTCATACATCGCCAAGTTTTGATATAGGAAAAGGTCAACCTATGATTGGTGTATTTATTTATCAAGTAAACAAAGATTATGTTCCAACCAACTAATTTTCTAATTATATCTTTCAGCTAATCTATATCTCATGTATTTATCATCTGGTGAAAACTTAGCTGGGTGTGCTGAAATCGTTTCTTCATTACATAAAGGACATTTTTCTTTAAGTGAGTATTGATTACACTTTAAACATTTTCTCAATTGGAATCTCATTTTAGTTCTCTCTTGTTTTTTTAGATTCTTCTCTAGTGAATTTGAATGAACCCTTCTTTTTTTCTATATTATCCTGAATTTCTATTAGTATTGGTTTTAGTGTTTTTTCAGCGGATTTAAAATCTTCAGCAGTAATAGATAATCTGTATTTTGGAGCACCCAAATATGTAATGTCTATTGTAGGATCTTTTTTTGTTGCATCTAAAAGTGCTTTTTTAATAATTTCAACTCCATCGGATTTATTATTAGTAATTTCCATAATTCCTCTAATTTCAACTGAAGGTAGTTTAATTTTAGAACATATTTCTTCAATAACGGTTGCTGTTTTTTTAGGAAGTTTTAACTCTTTTATTGATTCTAACCCATTTCTAGCAATTTCAATAAATGCATCATACACCGAATCAAATTTTGAATAAATAATATCTTCTAATTTCTCAATATCTTCATCTGAGAGATTTCCTTTTTCTTTAACATTTTGCAGTAAAGTTTTTCCCTTTTCAAATTTCTTAACTTCTTTTAGCTTTTGCTTTTTTTGATCCTTTGATACTTGTTTTAATGATAGATCTATATCTCCTCTGTCAGAGTTTACTTTTTTTACTAGTAGAACTTTTTTCTCACCGTCTTTTACAAATTTACTAACTGATCTAATCCAACCAGGTGCAATTTCTGAGATATGCAAAAATCCTTGAATATCATTATATTCATCTAGTGTAACATATGCCCCATGATCCATGACTTTGGTAATTGTAGCAAGAACAATTTCCCCCTGCTCTGGCATCTCTTGAATTTCAGTAGACATTTCTTCTAAATTTTCATTCTGTATAATTTAATGTTGCTAGTTAGAAATCAATTCCTTTTTTTGCTTTTATTCCATGTTGAAAAGGATGTTTTATTTCTCTCATTTCTGTGACTAGATCAGCTAATTCAATAATCTCATCTTTAGCATAATTTCCAGTCAATACAAGATCTAGGTTCTTTGGTTTTGATTTAATTAAATTAATCACATCTTCTAGTTTCACTAAACCTAAATTTATGGCATAGTTTATCTCATCTAAAATTATAATATCATATTTTCCAGACTGAATTTTTTCATTACTTGTTTTAATTGCCTCTTTTGCTATTCTTGCATGTTCTTCTTTGGAGCTCTTATCATCTATAATTCCAACAAATCCTTTACCAATAGCTACCATTTCAAATTCTGGCTCTAGTCTCTTTGATGAATACATTTCACCATAATGCCATGAACCTTTGATGAATTGTATCATACATGTCTTTTTTGAATAACCTGTAGCTCTTAATGCAATTCCTAGAGCAGCAGTAGTTTTTCCTTTGCCTTTTCCGGTGTATATTATAGTTAATCCTTTTTCATCCATGATTAATTCACAAATTATCCAAGTAAAAACATTGAGTATTATTTGAGACTAATGTATCAATTTAAATAAAAACTAATTCTAGTGATACGAATTGAAAATTCCAAGAATTACTTTAGCTGGAATTACAAGTGGTGTTGGTAAAACATCAATAACATGTGCCATTATCTATGCTTTACAAAAGAAAGGATTTTCAGTACAACCATTCAAAGTAGGCCCTGATTACATCGATCCAAGTTATCTTTCAAGTATTTCAAAAAAAGAAGCATTTAATCTAGATGTGTGGTTGATGAGGGAAAAACAACTAATTGAGAGCTTTGTATCTAATTCCAAATCCGATATTTCTGTAATTGAAGGAGTAATGGGATATTATGATGGATTTGGAGGAAATTCAAATTATGCTAGTACTCATCATGTTGCATCTATTATAAAATCACCTGTAATTTTGATATTAGATGCAAGTAAGACTTCTAGATCAATTGCAGCAACAGCAATAGGATTTCAGAAATTTCACAGAAATTCTAGAATTTCAGGCTTTATACTAAATAAAATTGGCAGTAAAAAACATGAAATTCTATGCAGACAAGCACTTGAAAAAACAAAACTTCCAATTATAGGAGTAATTTATAAAAATCCAGAATTAAATTTTGAATCAAGACACCTTGGATTGATTCCCGCTAAAGAAAAAAATTTAAAATCAAAAATTGAAAAAACATCTAAAATAATTTCAGATTCACTTGACATTGACAAAATTATTCAAATTATAAAAAATCCTTCTCCGCTTCCACACAAATCAAAAATTTTATTAAAAAAACCAAAAACCACAATTTCTATTGCACTTGATGGTTCCTTTAATTTTTATTATCGTGATAATTTAGAAGCACTAAGACGTGAAGGTGCAGATCTAAAGTTTTTTAGTCCAATACATGATAAAAGACTTCTAAAATCTGATGGTATTTACATTGGTGGTGGATTTCCTGAAATTCTTGGTAATTTACTTGAAAAAAACTACTCTATGAAAAAAACAATAAAAAAAGCATCTGAAGAAAATATTCCTATTTATGCTGAATGTGGAGGATTGATGTATCTTACAAAATCTATTGATTATGGGAATCAAAAATATAAAATGATTGGTTTGTTTGACGCAGAAACAAAAATGACTAAAAAAAT
>CAZQXU010000018.1:0-16254 GCA_964597385.1 uncultured Nitrosopumilaceae archaeon
CTTTGATTTCAGTCGGGGTGATACTGCTCATCCTACTCTCACTCTTGGATCAAAGTATCCATACAGTAAATCTGCAACAAAAATACTAATCAGGAAAAAAACTGTCAAGATGTAAGTTGCTCCGATAATTATTGGCAGATCCATTACTGTAATTGCTTCAAAATATAGTCTGCCCATGCCTGGCCAGTCAAAAACTGCCTCAGTGATTATCGCTCCTCCAAGCGAGCCTGATAGACTTAATGCAAGAATGGTAACTATTGGTGGGGCTGCATTTTTTAAAGCGTGAGAATAGATTATTTTTTTCTGATTAATTCCTATTGTCTTTTTTGCAATTATGAAATCTTCTTGCATGATTCCTACTATGAAATTTCTTACCAGATATGCCCAAGACCCAAACCCTATCATTACAATTGTGATCAATGGTAATGTCATATGATATAGTAATGATCCGATGTAATTTGGGTCTGATGATGGAATTAATGGTGTTGCCCTTGCAGGAAAAATTTGGTATACAAATGAAAACAAGAATATCATTAGCATTCCTATCCACCACACCGGAAAACTAGAACTGATAACTGCAAAACTTGATGTTAGTCTATCTATTATTGAACCGACCCTGCTTCCTGAAAATGCTCCAAGGAATATACCGATTACAGAAATTATGATTGTTGCAGTTGTAAACAATAAGATTGTTCGAGGAAGTTTTTCTAAAATTATTTCTTTGACATCAGATGATCCTGAATCACTAGTTAGAAAAGTTGCACGACCAAAGTCCAAAGTCAGTATTTTGTACATTGTCAACCCTATTCTCTGTGGTGAATACCACGGCTCATCTAGCCCTAGAGTTTTGATTCTCTGTTCAATTTGCATTTGAACAAATGATTCAAACTCATCTACTGATGAAAAACTTTCTGAAATTTTTGGATTTTCAGTTATTTCAGATCTTACTTGAAACACAACTCCTTGCTTTAATATGCTGTCCATGTTTGATCCTACTAGAAGAACTGTGATGAGTAGTGTGATCATTAGTACTCCGAACATTGTAATTAATCTAGTACCGACATATCTCTTCAAAGTCAATAACCAGAAATGGTGAACTCAGTTTATAATAATTGCAGTATGGTGATTTGAAAAAAATTCTAATTTAGTACTAGTTTCTATACTTTATATGGTAAAAAATGACTCATTTGACCCTGACAGGCTCGTATTGACAAAAAATGAAATTCTTGCTTTTTGTGATAAAGTCATAGAAAAATGGAATAAAGAACCAAGTAAAAACGCCAATAATATTTTGGCAATGACTGCTGTTAAGGCAAGTATTGTTTGGACTGATGAAGATTCTCTCAAAGCAATATGGAGTGAAATAATCAGTTGGGTTTTTGAACTGCTTTATGAAAATGCTCTATCTCAAGGTAAAATTGATGACGTTGACTGGTCTAGCGTTATGAAAAAATTAAAGAATAAAAAATAACCCAATTGTATTCAAATTGTGAGTGCAAGTACAATACGAAAAGCAAAAAAACTTGTTGAAAGTGGAGGTGTAGTAAAAGTCGATGATGATCTTTATCAGATAAAGTCATCATCTAATCCTGAAAAATCTTACTTTGTGACCTCTGATACTTGTGAATGTCCTGGATTCAAAAACTTCTATAAATTTCATCATGGTAAGGGTCTAAAGGCAAACTGCTCTCATTTAGAAGCAATACGAATTTTTAAAGAAAAGTCTTAGAATTAAAAATAAAAGTTGTTATACGCAACAAATGGCTTTTTTGAAACTTTCTGAATCTCTTTCAAAATTGCATTCTTTGCATACTTGCCAACTTCTTTTTTTCAGTATTGAAAAAGATGCATCGTAGCTTACTGAATACATCTTTCCTCCACAAGAGGGGCATTGTAGCGGTATGTCTATCTTCATTAATGATAATATTACTTTTTTAATTATAAGGCACGCGTAGAACTGATAAATCGTTCATAAATTTAGTTTTTAGGATTTACTTGGATAATACGATTCCCGTCTACTAAAAATTCTATGATTGTTCCATTGATGTTTACAAAAAATGATGCTCCACTATTTCCAACCTGCACATTCATTCCAGCTACATTTGCATTAATGACGTCGTTTTTCTCTTCTATAATCTCATTTGATGATTGTTCAGTGCTGTTAGTTTGGGTGATTGTGTCTTCTGGCAATATCTCTTCTTCAGTATTGTATCCAAATTCTTCTATAGTCTGTCTTGAAATGGTGATTTTTTCTAAGTATGCTTTATTTGCCTCTTCTTGGGTTCCACCATTTTCCAGAATATTTTTTCTGATCTCCTGTGCTTCAGCAAATATGTTTTTGGTGAAATTCATCTGACTCACAATTGTCTCTCTTACTACCGGGTCTAAGTTTTTAACATAATCATCATACTTGTATCCCGAAAAAACTCCGGAACCAGGATCTAACTCTTCTATTTCCTTTAAGAGTAACTCCTCTGAAATTCTTGTTTGCTCTTCGATGAATTTTTGTTCTTCTAGTATTTTTTCAGCTATCTTCTTTTCTGAAATAAATTCTTGTAATAATTTCTGATAGTGTGAGTATAAAATAAAACCTATGGGATCTTTTTCAAAATCTGCAGGTTTTGCATTAAGATACCTTATTGCTTCTGGGGTTGAAAGTTTTTCTTCAATTACCGATGTACTGGTTAATTCTCCTCTGACCTGAAATTCAGTATTTGTAATGCCTGTTTTTCCATCAGGTGAAGTTGCTTTAATGCTGACGATATATGTTCCAGGCATTCTATCATAATGGCTAAGCTGAACTTGATACTCCCCTAGGTCGTTAGTTGTTGTAAACAAAGAGTCGTACTTTGTACTGATATGGACCTGAACGTCTTTTACTGGATTTGATGCGTGGTCAGTAATTCTGCCTGAAATTATTGGAGCATCTCCTGGTAGTACCTTTGGATTGTCAATGCTTGATTGAATTATGAGACTCCACAATGCTGCATCTGAGGCTGGAATTAGCATACTTAGTGCAAATATTGAAAATAATCCCATGATGATAGTTTTGTTTTTGAGCACAGTTGCGATTCAAAATTATGTTGATAAGACAAAGAATAAAGAAAATCTTGCCGGCAAGTAATTTTATTTGAGTCAATCTGATTCCATTTTTAAAAAATATGTCGTTTTAACAATAACTTTTGAGATACGCTTGGCAAATTATTCTAAATTTATTCATTTTTTAGTAGGATTCGTGCGAATTGTTTATGTATAATCGATTTTTGATTCAGACATTGGTGCCTGGATCTACTTTGTTAGTATTACTTGTCCTTGGTGCATCACTAGTCATTCAAACAGCATACGCGCAATCAGACAATGATGTTACAGCAAGTGAGCAAACCACACTGTCAAAAGACTTGGCAAATAATCCTGTTGCACAAGATATACTCAAGAAAATAGAACAGACTAAAAAATGGATAAAAGAACTTGAGGACAGAAAATATGAAGAGCTAAAAGCCAAAGCAGAACTTGAATCAAAAAGAGCACAGGCACTTGAAAAACTAAATCAGGATCTTAAAGAATGGGAGGCCTTATGGGAATATTATTCTCCAAGAAACTCGTTTTCAAGATTTGTAGATACTGTACAAGATGCTCCTGTTAAAGAAGTCTTTTGGGATCAATTTGAATTTCATCAAATGAAAGTAGATGCAGGTAGAGAGGCACTCAAAATAGTTGTTGCAAATGGTGGTTCTTTAAGTGAAGCACGTCAAGCTTATCATCTTGCAGCTGAGACAAAACGAATTGAGTTAATTGAAGCAAATAGTATTTTTAATGTAAATCATAACTTGGCATATTACAATCAACAAATTTTATTTAACAAAAATGGACAGTTCATAGACACTCCAATCACTGGAGAGCAATTGAGAAAATACTATGAAGATTACAGAACAAACCCTGCATATTTGAAAGCAAATCCTGATGATGTTGTATCGTGGGAAGATTTTGGAAAGACCACTCCTGATACTGAGTGTAGACAAGGGTCTGTTGTTGTGTATAGGTATCATGCAAGCGACTATGTTTGTGTTTCAATGAATACTGCAGAGATGTGGATTCGTCATGGAATGGGTGAAATTTCTGGTCAATCTTCATCTAAATCAACAGAAAAATCAGTAACACCATTAACAAAATGTGATGAAGGACTTGTGGTAGTCTATGCGTTGGAATCTGGCAAGTATTCATGCGTTTTACAAGAAACCGCAGACTCTTGGATGACTAAAGGAATAGCAGAAAAACATGATCCTGAATCATACATCCTAGACCAGATTAAAGACAAGGATGTATCCCTTACCATAATTGAAGTCAATCAAAAAATACAAAGCTTCTATGATGACCTTGCAATAAAACAGGCAGAACTTAAAACACAATTTGATAAAAAATACGATGATGCTTTGTTACAATCAAAACTAGACGAAAAAATGGCAATAAAGGAACACAGTGAACGCCCCAACATGTCTAAAGAAGAACTTAGCAACAAAATTATTCAAATACGAAAACAATACGATTCAACTAAGGATAATATCATTCAAGAAAAACTAGATGCATTAAAAGAACTAGACAAAGCAACTGACAAAAATCTAGAAGAGTTTGCACAAACATACGAACTTGATCCATATGTCAAAGTTGTATGGAATTCTATATTTTCAAAGTATGAAGCAGTAAAGAGAAACTAGATCCTAATACTTTTTTAAACAATATCCAACGAAAAATTAGAATATGTTTAAAATTCCATAATGTACAATATCTTTGTGAATATTTCCATAGTAAAAGCCACTGAGAAAGACATTCCAGTTATTCTTGAATTACTCTATGAATTAGAGAGACCAACTCCAATTGATGATAAGGAAATCAAAATATTTAGAAATAAAATTAAAGATTATTTTTCAGATTCACAAAAGATGATCTTGCTTGCAAAGCAAGGCTTCAAACCTCTGGGACTAGTTAGCATTATTTTTCTAAGACGTTTGAATCGAGTAAAACTTGAGATGTACATTCCAGAATTAATAGTCACAAGAGATTATAGGAATTCTGGTATTGGCAAAAAACTAATTGAACATTGTATTGCCCTTGCTAAAAAGAAAGACTGCTATAGAATTAGGTTGGAATCTGGAAATCAAAGAAAAGACTCTCATTTATTTTACAAAAATCTTGGATTTGAGCAGTCTTCGTTGTCTTTTTCTATGAATATTCTTTGAGAAGTATGTGTTTTAGCTTGCCACCAATTTTTTTTGACTAGCCCTCTAAAACATATTTTTTGGAATTTTATCTTATGCTACTTAAAATAATTGTAATAGCCTCTGTTCTTGCTTTGGGCATATTTTTAATCACTGAAAATAATGGCGTATATTCAAGCTCCGAAGTCATCGATTCTGTAAAAGAACATGCAAATACATTGGAAGAAAAAACTGGTGAATCAATTGAGACAGGTATTGGATTTATGAAGACAGTTGATGAAACTGGAGGTAAAATTAGTACTCAGATAAATAATGCTAAAGAATCTGCAACAGAATCTTCAAAAGAAATCTCTAAAAAAATCTCTGACCTTAATCCTCTAAACAAAGATGATTCTTCTAAAAATACTCCTTCCAAAGACATTCCTGACCAACCTCCTATCTCAAATGGTGGCTCAAATAATGGCGAGATTCAATTCAACTATGATGGTTCACCAATTTATGAAAATCTTTCATTATCTATGATACAACAATCAAACGGTGATGTTTTATTGGAATATGTGGATGTAACTGGAAATACAAAAAGTGCTAATGTAATCATTAGAACTAATGATGTGACAATTTTTTCTGGAACTTTTTTTACTTCAAATTTTAAGACTATCATAAATGACATTTCTAAATCCACTTATCATGTAGATATTACAGTTGACCATGAAGACTATGGTATTGTGAGTTCTACCTTTAATTCTAATAGTGTTGATTCTCGAATTGATGGCGTATTTCAGTCATGATTCATATGTGTTTATACAAAATCAATTAGTAATTAACATGGATGAACATTTAGAAACAAAAACATTTGCCGATATTTTTGAGAAAAACATTAAACAATTTCTTACTGACCATGAATCTTTTTTGCCACTTATGATCAAAAATTTTTCTGATGGTAATAGAGAGTACAATAATTACATTGAACAATTATTTCATATGATGCGAAAATTTGAAGGTAATTTCTTTGAAAACACAGACAAATCACTGCTAAAAATATTTGAAGATTACACAAACGAATTCTCCAAATTATATCTGATGTATGTTAATGCATCAAGAAAAAATTTTGAGAATTATCTGGAAATGCGTCTTTCCATCATATCCTCTTGGAATGAACATGTAAAGAAATTTACTGATAATTCCCAAAACAAACTTTAACTTTTATGCCTCTTTCTATGATGACCTGCTTTCATGGTAGTTTTTACTCTATCTCAAACAACATTTATCTGAAAAATGAACATATTATTAAAAATCTATAAATATTATGATCTTAGCCGTTATGACGTGAACATTACTGTTTTAGCTGTTTTGATACTATCGTTAACAGTAACTTTATCGTTTACTGGCACTTCTTTTGGAGAAAAAGAAATTAAATGTGTTAACTGCGTACAAATCCCCTCTTACGAAATTGATCTGTACAAAGAAATTTTTCCATTGACTGTCTGGACAGATTCACATACTTATGATCATTTTTCAACGATTACTGCCACTGGATACTTGAAACCACAAAATACAGTTGCACCAATCTTAGTTGTTGTAACTAATCCTATAGGAAACATAGTAACCATACAACAAATAACTCCTGATGCTGATGGTAATTTCTCTTTTAAACTAAACACAGAAAGCCCTCTCTGGTCTAAAGACGGAGAATATATCTTAAAAGTTCAAAGCGGTGCTGAAACCAGACAATTCAAAACTAATTTTACTCTAGTCCCATCTCTGACTGGAAGCGTTAACAAATGTACTATGGATAATATTTCAGTTGTTGCAACTAATGGTAGAATTTACTGTATTCCGTATAAAATCTCTGATGGTCTTGTAAGTACAACCAAAGGAAAATTAAATTCTGATACTAAAACAATGACTCTTGATATCAAAGGACAAAAAATTGGTACTGTCACACTTGATATTCCAAGATATATCTTAGATTCAAAATCTCCTGCAGGTGGTGATTCTTCTTTTGTTGTAATGGCAAATGGCAAAATGATAGAATATGAGGAATTAGAAAGCGATTCTGATTCTAGACAAATAAAATTGGATTATCAAATAGGTGATAAAGTTTCATTTGAGATTGTAGGAACACATATCATTCCTGAATTTGGTTCTATTGCTCTTTTGATTCTCGTAGCTTCAATAATGTCTATTTTGATTGTAGGCAAGTCTTTTTCAAATAGATTAGTCAAGTTCTAAAACACTGTCAAGTTCATAAA
The DNA here is from genome assembly GCA_964597385.1 of uncultured Nitrosopumilaceae archaeon. GTDB lineage: Archaea > Thermoproteota > Nitrososphaeria > Nitrososphaerales > Nitrosopumilaceae > Nitrosarchaeum. The sequence goes on from CAZQXU010000018.1 coordinate 7,466, forward strand.
CAACGACATTAAATCTACATTGTATACATGGATTTAGAAAAATTTCGTAACGATGTTTATGAAGTTACTGAAAAGCTATCAAAAAATTTGAAAGAATCAGATCTACCAAAGCTCAACTATGTTCGTCAACAACTAATTGAAATGTATCAAAAAAACCTTGTAAAAATTAATCATTCTGTTTTAGAGCTCATATGTGCGTCTACGCTGATTGCACGCGGACATTCAGTTGAAGTAGAAAAACAAATCTCTGATATTTTAGTTTGTGATCTTTTTGGCAAAAAAGGAGATGGCAATACCATTATTGAAATCGAAACGGGATTTACTCCTCCTGATCATGCTCTGGATACGATTGACTATTTTACTGCCAGGATAATGAGTAAAATCGCTAGATACAGTAAACACTGTACTAAATTCTCTCTTGCAACTCCTGTAATTGGTCTAGTCCCAATACCAAAAATTTTCCTCATACCTCCAAACGCAAGAAGTGAATCTGATGTGAAGAAAGTTAAAGAACTATGTGATCGATATTACAAAAACCCTCCAATTCAATATTCTGATATTTTAAATGCACATTTGCATTCAATTTATTTGATAAATATCGACAAAGGATTTGCCAAGGAACTTGATCCTCAAGGATATGTGGATTTAACTCAAAAGCTACTTCAACGAAGTGAAATAGAGTACTAACTTTACCTAAAATAGAAAAAATACAAATTCATCTTCATTTTAGTTCTAGTATGATTTGTGCCGCATGTGAAACAAGAAAGCATTATGAATGCATTGACTGTATAAATAATCATAAAACTCATCTTTGCCACTGCGACTGTCATGATGAAAATACAAAACCTCACCCTGTAGACAAACCACATTAATCTGAAATCAATAAAGTCAACTCGGTTTTTTGAGCCTAAATATTAAAATTTCATCTTATTTTAACCATTGTAGATTTTTGATGATCTGAAAACTGATCGTAGAAAACATCAAGATTCATAAGGCAATAAAACATTCTATCGACAAATTATGGCGACATCCATGGAAAATTTTGGAACATTAGAGTATGTTTTAGACAAATATTCCAAAATTTGGAGTTGGAAGATTACTGGTCAACGAGCTGTGAGTATGATATCTAGACTCGTGCCTGAAGCATGGTATGGTGAAAATACAGATGAAGTAATAATCCCAGATAGTGTTGAAAGTGTAAAACAGATAAAATTGATTATGGATCGTTATCCGCTTGAAATCTTATCTAAATCTGCATGGCAACGAAAAATTGTAAAAACGTATACTCCAAAACCAATCAATCCCCCTGTAAAATATAATCTCAATCGTGCAAAAACAGGAGAACAATTCCGCGGAAAACTACTGAATTTCCAAAAAGAAGGATTAGATTTCCTGTTAAAATCCTCCGGTAATGCATTACTTGCTGATGAAATGGGCTTGGGAAAAACTGTACAAACATTATCTTATGTTGCAACTGAAAAACAAACCTTCCCAGTACTTGTTGTTGCACCATTAGTCACTTTGAACAATTGGGAAAGAGAAATTTCCAAATTTTTAAAGAAAAAAAGTAGAAATGGAAGAATTATTGAATCTGAATCTCCAACATCCACTATAATTAGAACTGGAAAATCTAAAGAACTGCCTGTAACTGATTTTTACATAATAAACTATGAGTTACTTTACAAACGTCTTTCTGATTTATCAAAATTAAATATTAAAACAATTGTTTGTGATGAGGTTCATAATCTAAGATCAAAGACTACTCAAAAATACAAAGCTGTTAAAAAACTAGCAGCGCTTCCGTCAATTTCATATAGAATTGGTTTGTCCGGCACTCCAATTTACAACAGAGGCTCTGAAATATGGCCAATCGTCGATATTTTGAGACCTGGATTGCTTGGAAGTTTCAAAGAATTTTGTGAATACTTTTGTTATGTTAATGAAAAAGGCAAAGCAATTGTACTTGAAAACAAACGAGCCTCACTTCGAAATGAATTACAGAAACATGTTATGCTTAGGCGAAAAAAGTCTGATGTTCTAAAGGAATTAAAAGATAAAGTTAGATACAAAGAAGTCATTGATGCTGATACTGACTATTATCTTGATGAACTAGGGAAAATATGGAATAAACTTGAAGAAGAACAAAAAGATGCTGAATCAGCATTTGATAAATCCGCATCTTATCAAAGAGCAATCCAAAGTGAAAGACAGATTGCTGGCATTGCCAAAGTTCCACATGTGATTAATTTTGTCAAAAACATAATGGAGATAGAAGAAAGCGTAGTGGTATTTTGTCATCATAAAGTAATCCATAAATTATTACATACAAGTCTTGAAGAATTTTCTCCAGTTACAATCATTGGTGGACAATCCGATAAAACTCGTCAAGAACAAATTGACAAATTCCAAAAAGGAGAATCGAAACTAATGATAGCGGGTATACGAGCTGGAAACGTAGGAATTAATTTGACAAGAGCTAAATATGTCATTTTTGCAGAACTGGATTGGAGTCCTGCTATACACAGACAGGCTGAAGATAGATTGCATAGAATTGGTCAAAAAAATACTGTCTTTGCATATTATCTAATTGGCAAAGGAACCCTTGATGATCATGTTGCAAATATTTTAGTTGATAAAAGTTATGAAATTGATTCCATTATGGATGAGACAGCTGATACATATGAAAATAGAGATAAAGCTGAATTGATTCTAGCACAAATCCATGATAAAATAAAGTCAACCTAGACTTAATTTCTCTTTAATCTTTTCTAGTTTTAAAATTATGTCTTTTTTGCTATCTTGTTCTAATTCGTTATTAATTTCTTCAATTAACTCATTAATTAATTCAAAAATCTCTTTTTTTGAATTATCCTCTTCTATGTTACTAAATCCAAACTCTTCTATTTTCTTAATTTCTTCTACCCCCTCTGGAAGAATCTCGTACATTTTGACTAGTCTGGATTCTTGTCTCAAAGGTGACATTAGGATTAACTGTTTTTTCCTCAATTTTTCAATTTCTTCAATTAATTCATTCTCAGATTTTCTTAAGAAATTTGATATGTTTTCTAAGTCAAATGACTTGATTTCTAATAATCGTAAAATATTGACACCTATGGGGATTTGCTCATCCCATAAGGTGTGTTTTGCTAAATCTGTTATAGCAAACGTTCCATCGGTATTCAATGTTAGCAGTTTTCTGTCTTTTAGTGATGCCAACGAATCTAATATTCTTCCAACTCCCAATCTCTTTAATTCTGAGTTTTCAATGTCTTTTTCATTAAATGTCCCGTTATTTTTAATCCCTAAAAACAGTATTTCTAAATCGATCAGACCTAATTTTGTCATTATAGTTACTTTCTCCTAGCAGTTATCACTTTTTCCTCCAAATCTCATAAAATTGAATTTTCATATTCAAAATCTCTGTCATATCGTGTTTGTCTCATTAATTTATCTAAAAATGAGCTTTTTGCATTGATCCAGAATATATAAAGCCGTTTATCTAAAATCTGTATGCCTCAATCAAAACCAATCATTAGTGTTGTAAACGTGGTTGCATCAGCCTCCGTGGACCAAAAAATCGATCTAAATGATATTACTAAAAAATTTCCAGATACCGAGTACAATCCAGACCAATTCCCAGGGTTAGTCTTTAGACTACAAAATCCAAAGACTGCTACACTTATCTTTAGAACTGGAAAGATGGTTTGCACTGGTGGGAAATCTGAAGAAATGGCCATTAAGGCAGTAAATACCGTTGTTCAAAAACTTCGAAAAGGCGGAATTAAAGTAAAAAAGGACGCAGAAATTACGGTTCAAAATATTGTAGCTTCAATTAATCTTGGTGGAAAAGTTCATCTTGAAAAAGCAGCTAGAACATTGCCTAGAAGTATGTATGAACCTGAACAATTTCCAGGGTTAATTCATAGAATGTTAGACCCAAAAACTGTCATATTGATATTTTCATCTGGAAAACTTGTTTGTACTGGAGCAAAAAATGAGTCTGACGTATTTCGTTCTGTTCATAATTTGCATGCCTTACTGGAAGAAAAAAATCTAATGATATATGATCAATAGATTTTTGGAAAATCTATTCTTTATTTTTAATTATTCTTATTTTTTCAAATGATCTGGACATAAATCAATCATCAAATTGAAATTTTTTACTTTCCCTTGAAAAATATATGTGGACAATATTCTATTAGAGTATGGTCAAGTACGAATTACCTAGATTGCCTTATGGATATGATGAGCTTGAACCGTTTATTGATACCAAAACAATGGAAATACACCATCAAAAACACCATCAAGCATATGTTGATGGATTAAATAAAACACTGGCAAAAATTTCAGGTGAATTTCATCCTCAATACATCACATCAATTCTATCTGATCTAAATGCAATTCCAGAATCTGTCCGAAACGACGTATCTTTTTTTGGAGGTGGTTTTGAAAATCATAAATTATTTTGGGAGACAATGACTCCAAAAAATGATGGTGATCCTGGTGGAAAATTAGGTGATTCTATTGATGTGTATTTTGATAACTTTGAAAATTTTAAAAAAGTATTCTCTAACAAAGCACTATCTATTGAGGGTAGTGGATGGTGTTGGCTTGTATTTAATCAAACTTTTAATAAAATAGAGATGGTTACTACTGCTAATCAAGACAGTCCTTGGTCCATTAGGAAAATTCCACTTTTAGGTCTGGATATGTGGGAGCACTCTTACTATCTGAAATACAATAATAGAAAACCTGATTATGTTTCAAATTGGTGGAATGTAGTAAATTGGGATTATGTTGAAAATCGATTTGCTGAACTAGCTGATTGAACAGTATCTTGAAATTTCTTAACGTTTGTTTATTATGTATTCAAAAATTTGATAAACGTTTAGTGATCTTGTAGGATTACTTATCTCTCTTCATTCGTATAATACTGTATGAGTACATATCTTGTAAAAAAATCTGGTTTGGATGAATCTAAAATAAAACAAGCATTGGATATGTTGTTAATTGATAGAAGAAATGAATTTCGTGAACTATCTGGTGTTCTCCTAAAGGCTGCAAAATCTTCTGAGCATATGCCTTATTCTGAACAATTCGTCTTGAATTTCTGTTTGGATGTAAATGACGCATTTAAGACTTGGTCTGGACAATTACCACTTTCAGTAAGCTCTCCTCAAAAAGCACTGACTATTCTAAGACAACTATCACGAGATAAAACAACAATGAATCAATTGGCACATCTCTTGAACATATCTTATACCTTAGCTGACGAATTTCTAGAGATTTATAGACGGTTAAAGTAATTTTTTACAAATCTTTCATTTTTATCTTATGATCTATGATTTGATTTCTAGAATTTTGTTTGTGCCGATAATTTTAAGTTTGGATTCTGTAAATTTTATGTGATGAAAGACGACTTGGCGACTTGTGAGAATTTCAATGAACAAGTTTATGCTGTCTTTCATTTTTAACTATATTTTTATGAATTTTATACGCTTGACAAGTTCTTAACTATTGTACTTTTATGAGAAATAATTTTTCCTGGATTTAATATGTTTGAAGGATCAAACATTCTTTTTACCTCTTTGAAAATTTTATAGTTAACTGGACCGTATTGTTTTCTGACGTATTCTGACCTTGCCAATCCATCTCCATGTTCTCCTGTTATGGTTCCCCCGATACTGATTATTCTGTCAAAATATTCATCTGCAATTAATTTGATGTTGTTTATTTTTCCACCATCCAAAATTAAACGAATGTGAATATTTCCATTACCTGCATGTCCATATGCAATTGATTTGGCATGGAATTTCCGATTAATTTTTTTTATTGTTAAGAACAATTCTGGAAGATGCTCTACTGGTACTGTGGCATCTTCAATTACATGTAGAGTTTTACTTTTGATTGATTTTGAGCTATAATATAGAGCAGAATCTCTGAATTTCCACCACCTTTGTATCTCAGAATCATTTTTGATGGTCTTTGCAATTACTCCGGTAATCATTTTTTTTAATCTTTTTTGCATATCTATTATTTTGAAATCATACTCTACAAAAAGCAGACAATTGATTTTTTTATTAAAATTATGATTGATGTTCTTCATTATTGTTTTATCTACAAATTCTAGTGCAGAAGGTGATGTGGCAATAATTTTGTTACATTCCTTTGCAGCTTCGATTTCTGATTTATATCCAATTACAAACAAAATTCTTTTTTTAGGAATGGGGATAATTTTAAGTTCGGCTGACAATATGATCCCAAGTGAGCCTTCTGAACCTGCAATAATTTTTTGTGTATCTTTGATTGATTTAATCAAATCCATTCTATATCCTGAAGAGTTTTTTGTAACTTTGGGAAATCTATCGTACTGTATTTTTTTTACAATTTTTAAAATTTTTAAACCAATTTTTTTATCTTGAGGCAATGATATTTTTTCTCCATTACCGTTAACAAACGTGATTTTTTCAAGATTATCTATAACACTACCATATTTCAAACTCCTGCTTCCTGACGAATTATTTCCAATCATTCCTCCTGTTGAACAATATGGTCCTACAGATGGACTGGGTGGGAAGAATCTTTGGCTTTTTTTCAAGATATTGTCTAGATGACCTTTGTTTACCCCCGATCCTACTTTGACATAATTTTTTCCAATTTTGATTTCATCAAATTTTTTTAAATCCATAATAATTCCTTTGTTAAGTGAATTTCCTACTAATCCTGTACCAGCTCCCCTTGGTGTAACTGGAATTTTGTATTTTTTTGCAATTTTCACTATGTTAATTACGTCTTGCTCGTTTTTTGGGATAACGACAATTTTTGGAATAATTTGGTAAGCACTTGCATCTACTGAATAATAATTCAAAATTTCTTTATCACAAAAAACATCCCCTGAAATTACATTTTCTAATGATTTTAGCAGTTCTAAACTTTTCATGAAATAAATCTGATTAATTTTTTATTAAGTTTTAATGCTTTAGGATACTAGTAGATTCTTGCTAATGCCTGTAAATCTAATAATGATATTGCAGTGTGTTTCATATCTATGATTGATTGCATCAAGTCATTTTTTTCATTAGTATGACCTAAACCTAACGCATGACCCAACTCATGTCTGACAATTGCCTTTAACTGATTCTCGTTTAATTCATCTACATTGAATATTTTGACAAATGCTTTTTCGATATTCCCATTTTTATCATAATGCAAATTTGTATATCCGTCATAGCCGTTAATGTCTATCTTCTCCATTAAATATATGATGATTGCATCTTGTGAATCTAGTTTTGATTGTACTTGTAATATTGGAATTGTAACTCCGTGTGATTCTGATATTTGTTTAATTCCTTCATTCCATCCTTGAAATAATTTTTTTTCAGAATTAATAACCTCTTTAGAATTTATTACATCTTCAACAATATCTACATGTTTTTGACTAACCTTTGCATCTCGAATTATGAGTATTGGTATTTCATTATTTTTGATTTCTTTCCAAGATGCAAGCTCATCCCATTTGTGATTATATTCTGCCCATGATTCTATTGGAATTATGATTGCTGTGATTATTACTGCGCTTGATAATAATAGGTATTTCACATGGTATGAACATCATAGAGTATAATATTGTTCGGTTCGTATTTTTAATAACATACAACAATCAAAATCTGTGCCTGTGATTTTGATATCATAGAATGTTGGAATAAAGAACTTACGATTTTCGTTTTATTGTTGTAATTCTTATAATGTTGATTATAGAATTTTCAACAATATTTTTGAGTTGACATTCTGAATTTTATGTTGTCTGTTTTTTCTTTTGTTTGAAAATCTTGGAATTTTTTAATAAATTTTAAGAAATTACCTGAATAAGATTATTTTGTAATATCTGATATTGAAATCATTGAAAAGTATTCATGAAGACATTATGAATTTAGAAAAACAAATTTTACAAACTGAGGATAAACTCTTAGATTATATCCGATCTGGGTATGTCGGCGGAATTGAAAAGTCCCTGCACCGTCTAGATTCTGATCTAAAATATCTTAGTATACTTGCAAATGGAGCTCCAATTGACAAAATAGAAGATCGTAAAATAATGGATTTTTTGAGAACTCACTATGAATATTTGCAAAAGTTATCAATTCCACATAAATTATCACATGGAGGATAATATGGATTCAGCAAAACTCTTACAAATAATTATGGATTCTGATGTTAACATTCGACATAGTGTAATTACTGATATTGAAGGAAACATAATTTCAGTAAATCATCGTCCAGGTGTGGTGAATTATTTATCTGAAGATGAGACAGCTGCATCTTTGAAAAGAGCGGCAAGTGCATGGAAAGCAAGAAAACAACTTAGTCCAAAAATTGGTAGAGGACTTTATGCAGTTGCAGCATTTGAGAAAATTACTAGAATCACATTTCCATTGGGAAATGATCATCTCATTTTTGTAAGTATGGGTTCTGATACTACCAGAATGGATCTTCATGAAGGAGGACAAAAACAAATCATTGAACATGTTTTGAATATTCTGAGTAGAGATCCTACCAAAGCCTGAAACTTTACACTGATGTTATTGCAGATGATTTTTAGCAAAGCTTTTTGCTAACTGCAAACGAAACCCAATCGATGGATTTCATGCTTGAAGAAGAATTATTGGATTTGCTGACATTTTGTTTGCAAAACCCTGAATCTACTGAATTAGAAGAAAAGAAAAAAAGAATTACTGAGATTGGCGGAGAACTATTTTCTGATGGTGGAATTGATGCTCTTGAAAATTTTT
>CAZQXU010000019.1:0-12314 GCA_964597385.1 uncultured Nitrosopumilaceae archaeon
TAAGTTACAAAGAATTACTAACTGATTTAGAAAATGAAAGTATAGCAAAAGGAAAAGACAAATGGAATTTTAAATATAGAGCAGCTATAAGTAGACCACAAGAATGGTTTAACAGATCATGGGCAGGTCAAGTCGGAAGGGTTGAAACATTTCTTAGACCAAGAGACAATGGAATTTCACCATTAGAAGAATTGATTGAAGATAAAATTACAAAAGAGAACACGATGTTTTATGTCTGTGGTTGGCAAGGAACAATTGATGGTGTAATGGATTTCCTAAAACCAAAAGGATTTGTAACAGAACATGATAAACGCGCAGATGGAAGCTTTGAAGTAAAGTACGAATCATACGGTTAAATAAATTTTTAAAGAAATAAAATCATCTAGTAATTCTAAACGTTGGGGACGTAGGTTAGCTTGGTATACTGCCAGCCTCGGGTGCTGGAGATCATGGGTTCAAATCCCATCGTTCCCATATTTTGAGAAAGTCAATCATTGAAATATGACATTTTTCTAGTCAATGTAATTGATTACTGCTCTGTACCTAGCACATCTAAATCCTGTCACTAATGCACATGTTGAAATCATAAATGAATTAAAAAATAAAGCAGATATTGTTAAAATTATGCCTGTTATTTTCAAATCAGGTAAAATAGAAATCAACAGCAAAAGTTTTCCCTTTAATTTTGAAATTAGAAAAAAAATGTTGACATCCATTTTTGGAGATTCTATTACAATAACAGAAGACTATACTTTTTTTGCACCATTTAAAAAATACATGCCACCATTATTATCACCAAAATCATGGGAATTGCGAAAGCAAATACTAAAAGATGTACAGGGTGATTTTTTCTCATATACAGGAGACAAAACAGAAGGATATATGCTCAAATTATACAGATTAAAACCAAAGATAGGACAAAGAAGAACATTATCAGCAACAACGGTTAAAGAAAATATCTATAATTCAGCATTAGGTAAAAAAACAAATTGGAAAAATGATGTTCCACAGAGTGTTCAACAGATAATTGAAGAAAATTGGGAAGTAATTAAAAAATTTTCAGATTCTGAGGATAAAACAACCCGAGTTTTGGGAATGAAATTCCCAAAGGAAGGTTGGTCAGATTAAATCATCCAAAATAAGAATATTTGATAAAAATTTAGATTGGAAAAAATAAAACAAGCTTCAAATGATTATTTCTTTTTTGAAGCCTTTTTAGTTGTTTTTTTTGCTGCTGCTTTTTTCTTTGCTGCCATAATAGATTTGGCAATTTACTAGAATTTCTACAGGTGAAATTAAAAAAATTACACAAAATGGGTGATGTTGAGAATACAATTTTAAAATATTTTGAAAAAGAAAAAATCGAATTTGGAAGATCAGAACTCATATTTTTAGTATTTTTAACTCCAAATATTTATTGTCTAAAAATTATTAGATTCACCAAATCAAAAATCATATGAAAATTAAGATTATTCAACTCATTAAAAATGAGTACACTAACCAAATTTAATTATCAAAATTACGTACTAATTATAGATTTTAGAGAAAATAGCATGAAGAGTTCCCAAATAGATTAATTACTGATATATCGGTGATTTTTTGTGGGTCTTCCTATTTCAAAATATGTTTGGTTTAATGGAAAATTTACAACATTAGATAAAGCCAAAGTTCCAATTACTACTCATGCAATTCATTATGGAACTTCTGTTTTTGAAGGAATTCGAGCATACTGGAATGAAAAAAATCTTTTCATCTTTAGATTAGATGAACATGTCAAGAGATTTAGAAAATCAGGTCAATTTTATAATATTTCACTTAATTTTTCAGATCAAGTCATCAATAATGCAATAATTGGAATTTGTGAAAAAAATAAAATAAAAAAATCATGTTATATTAGACCATTTTATTTTGTAGGAGATTATGGAATAAATCTACATGTTACAGAAAAAGCACCCACTAATGTTGCAATTTTTACTTTCCCATTTGGAGATTTATTCAGCAAAAATGGAATTACTGCAGGAGTTGTATCGTGGAGAAAATTCTCAGATATGTCAAATCCACCACAAGCGAAAATGGGAGGAAATTATCTTAATTCAATAATAGCAACACAAGAAGCTAAAAGAAGTGGATATGATGAAGCAATTTTATTGGATCTTAATGGGAATGTAAGTGAAGCGCCAGGGGAAAATATTTTCATTGTAAGAGATGAACAATTGATTACACCGCCGTTATCTTCATCAGCATTGAATGGAATTACACGTGATGCAATAATAAAAATTGCAAAGGATCTTGATATTGAAGTGACAGAAACCGAAGTATCTAGGAGTGAATTAATAATTTCTGATGAAGTTTTTCTTACAGGTACTGCTGCAGAGATCACACCTATAATTTCAATGAACGGTAAGAAAATCGGAGATGGCAAACCAGGATATATTACTAAAAAAATGATGAAATCATATACAGATATAGTAATGAACAAAAACCAAAATTACTCCAATTGGTTAACTGCGGTGTATTAAATGAAAATTGTTCAAATAGGTACAGGAGGATGGGGGAAAAATCATACAAGAATTTTATCACAGTTAGGTGTTCTTTCTGCAGTTTGTGATACTAATGCTGAAAGAAGTAAAGAATACGGTGAAAAGTATTCAGTTAATCATTATAATTCATTGAACGATTTGATTAAATTTGAAGAATTTGATGGAGCATTTGTAGTAACGCCAACTTCAACGCATACAGAAATTGCGACAAGATTGCTTGAAGCAAAAAAACATGTGTTTGTAGAAAAACCTATGACATACAAATCAGAAGATGGTCAAAAAATTGCAGATTTAGCCAAAAAAAATAATTTAGTATTAACTTGTGGATATATAGAACGATTTAACCCAGCAGTAGACAATGTGAAAAAATTTGTGAAAGAGAAAAAATATGGAGAACTCGTAATGCTTGAATTTCACAGAGAAAATAGAATGCCTCTACATATCAAAGATGTTGGAATTATTTATGATACATCAGTTCACGACATAGATACTGCAAATTGGTTGTTTGACGATATGCCTCAAGTAGTTTTTGCAAGATCAGGTAGAATAAATCACGAACATGAAGATTTTGCAAGTATCATGTTAGGATATAAAAATGACAAAGTGGCAATTATTTCATCAAATTGGATTACACCAAAAAGAGTTAGAACGTTTACAGCAGTATGTACTGATGCAATAATTACATCAGATTTCATTTCTCAGGAAATAAAAATTGAGAAAAAAGAAGAAACTGAAATACCACGAAGTGATAAACAGGAGCCACTGCTGCTTGAAATTCAAAGTTTTTTGGGATCTATTGAAGGAAAAAACAATCTAATTGTAAGTTCACAGCAAGCAGTAAATGTAACAAAAATTGCAGAAGCTGCACTTTTATCTAGCCAAAAAGGCATACCAATCTATCTGGATTTAAAATGAACAAGACAATGATGGATATTTTAGCTTGCCCTATAGACAAAAATCATCCTTTAGAGTTATATGAAATTAAAGAAAAGAATAATGTTGTTTCAGAAGGAGCATTATTTTGCCCAAAATGTTCAAGATTTTATCCCATTATTGAGGAGATTCCAATAATGTTACCTGATGAATTAAGAAATAAGGAACAAGAGATAGAATTTCTCACTATCAATAAGAAAAATTTACCTGAAAAAATTATTACTATGGCAAATCCATGGCATTTGTGAGATAATTGGTTACAAACTTTATTTCTGAAAAAGCAAAGATTGGAGACAATGTCAAAATTTGGCATTTTTCATATATTGGAGATAATGTAGAAATTGGAAATAATGTGAAGATAGGGTCACTTGTCCATATTGATTATAATGTAAAGATTGGAGAAAATACAAAGATAGAAGGACAAGCATACATTCCACCATTATCAAGAATTGGAAAAAATGTATTCATTGGACCTGCAGCAGTATTAACTAATGATCCATACCCAATGTGTGATAAAATGATTGGAGTAACTATTGAAGATAATGTAGTGATAGGAGCACGTGCTGTCATTAAAGCAGGTGTAACTATCGGTAAGAATAGTGTAGTTGCTATGGGTGCAGTAGTAACAAGAAATGTTCCTGAAGATTCGGTGGTAATTGGAGTTCCTGCTACAATAAGATATACACGTAAAGAATATGATAAAAAACAGAGACAGTGGTTGGAAAGTTAGAATTTAATTTCTTTTTTAAAGATCCAATTTTTTAATTTTGATAAAATTAGAATCCAAACTATTATCAAAAGAATTGCGATGATGGCTTTGAATATAGATGTCAATAATGAGTCAAAATCACCATAGCCAGAGATTGAAAAAGGACCTAATATCATTACTAAAATTCCTCCACCAGCAATTATCAAAACCCACATAACAAAGATAAAACTAAAAAGTCCTATTTTCAAATGACTAACCTCATCATAAATGCAGTTATTATTGCAAGTATTCCTGAAAAAATAGCAAGTTTGAAAATTGCATAACCAACTTGTTTTTCAGATAAGGGTCCTGATGCTAGGATTAGTCGCACTAGTGTAATAGGAGCAGTTTTATCTTTAGTTGCCTGTAATTTGAAATCTTCAGTATGCTCAACAGGTTTTCCTTTGATTTGCCTATGCTCTACAATTCGTTTCATGCTAGATAAGAACAAAAATGAGTTAATTACTGCAGGCAAAAGAGCGATTGCCGCAATAATTTCTACATGACCGATTATTGCAATTGCACCATACATTCCACCCAAAGCTAAAGCACCAGAATCTCCAGGAAATATTTTGCTTGGAATTTTATGATATTTGTAAAATGCCAAAGCTACAAATCCTAATGGTAAACTAACTATAGCCATTTCATAGTTTTGTAAAATAAATAATGCAATACTTAGTGAAAAACTTGCAATTATCATAAAACCGCTAGCTACTCCATTTAGCACATCAATAGAATTAATGGTATTACCTGTGATAGGGATCATGAAAATTATCAGCCCAAGATAAAGTGCAGGTATTTGAACTGTGCCAAATAAAGGAAAAGACAAATTGGAATCATATGCGCCAAAGAAAATTATCGGTGCTGCAGCAAATATCAAAGCAAGTGGTTTAAACCATCCTCCCATTACTTTTCTATCATCCACATAACCAATTAGAAATGCTATAAAACTAGTAATTATTATTGCAAGAATTTCATTCATTTGTAAAAATCCATATAAAATAAATTCAGATACCATAATTCCTGCAATTATGGATGGGCCTCCTGGCCGTACAATCATCACATGATCTTTTTTATTCACATCTTTTACTGCAAGATTTCTTTTTTGTAAAAATTTAATCAAATAAGGAATTGTAAAAAATACTGTAAAAAATGCAACAACACATGAGATGATTGCAGGTATGATTAATTCAGTCAACTATCTAACCTTCTTTAACTCTGACTTTATGTTATCTGCGATGGTTGAACCAATTTTATCAATTTCTGCTAATTTGTTCACTGGAATCTTTGATAAATCATCAAGAGATTTAATTCCATGTTTATATAGCACTCTTGCTCTTACACGTCCAATTCCTTTTACTTTCACCAAATCTAACAATTCTTCCTTAATTCCATAAATTATTCGTCGTCTAAGATTCTCTAATTCATCGAGAAGATCAGCACGCTCAACATGCTTTGAAATTTCTCGTAAACAATATGTCAACCAATCAGCAGTCTCAACCATCCTATGCATATCACCAGATTCTATTCCCAGATTATCAGATAGAGATAATTCAGATGATTCTGTAATCCAAGCCTGTAAAGCAAGTAAACTTCTAGAGCAATCATATTCAGATATGGGCTCTAATATCTCTGAAGAATGATTTTCAATCATCAAACTTGCAGTTTCAAAGTCTTTGTTTCTTAGCGAGAATTTAGGGAAAAATTCCTCACAATTTGAGATTAAATGTAAAAATCCAAAAGTGTGTTTTCTTTCTTTAGATACATTTTCAATTGCATCTCTAAAGTAAGTTGCAGTTAATGGGTCAATATACAACATTGAAGTTTTTTTTCCAAATTCCGTAGCAGCATATCTCTCACCTTTTTTAATTATTAAAAATGCATTAGTTAGAAACCTTAAGGATATGTCAATGGCAAATTTTATAGTTGCTTTTCTAGATTGTAATCCACCCAGTGTTTGCAAAAAAAACTCTAAAATGTTTTCTTTTTTAATTCCTGGATTTGTTACAATCACACTTAACACATGTGTTCTTAATGATTTATCATCAGTGATTTTTGATAAAATTGGTTCTGGTTCTCCATGAATATAATATTCCATTAGATCTTCACTATTTCCATTTCCAACAATTATTGATTCACCATAGTCATCATATTGTGGTCTTCCGGCTCTACCACAAAGTTGTTTATACTCTAGTATACTAATTGGTCTGTTAGCACCAACTTTTGCATTATATCTATTGATATTAGAAATTACAACTCTTCTTGCAGGAAGATTTACACCAGCAGCTAATGTAGGAGTAGAGGATAGTAACTTGATAGTACCTTTACGAAATTCAGTTTCTATTGTTTGCCTACAGTTTTGATTTAGTCCTGCATGATGAAATGCAACTCCTTTTTTTATTAGTGTTGCAAGTGTCTTTACTAATTCAGTATGTTCATTATTTGAAAGTATTTTTTTTGAAACTTTTTCTAATTCTTCAGACTCGTTTTTTTCCAAAAACTGTGATATAATATCAGCTGCTTTTGTTGCAAGAGATTTAGAACGTGTTCTAGTTTCTGCAAAAACTAATGATTGACCACCATCTTTTACAGATTGCACACCTAAATCAATAGGAATTCCACGAATGCTAGGCTCAACCTCAAATTTTTTACCATTATTCATTATTACTCCTCCTGCATCATACACACCTTCAGATAGTGGAACCGGCCTCCAGTCATTTTTTACAAGTATACAATCAAGCCAATTTGCAAGTTCGTCAGAATTTGTTATTGTTGCACTAAGACCTAAAATTTGAGGTTTAGATTCCAATAGTTTTAGTTTTGTTAAGATCATCTCCAATGTTGGTCCTCTACTTTCGTCTCCAATAAGATGAATCTCATCTGCAATGATTAATCCAATTTCATCAATCCATTCAGCACCATGACGAATTATAGAATCCATTTTTTCATTTGTTAAAACCAATACATTATTTTTTTCAAGGTTTTTTTCAATATTTTCAAAATCACCAGTTGATATACCAACTTTAATTTTTTTTCCTAAATCAATTTTTTCTAGTTTTTTAAATTCAGTAAATTTTTCAGAAGCCAATGCTCTTAATGGACTAAGATATACAACTTTGCCGGTATTTTTTGAAAGATAGTTAATCATAGATATTATTGCAGTTAGAGTTTTACCACTTGCAGTAGGTGCAGAAACTAGTATACTTTTTCCATCAAGCAGTCCAGCATCAATACAGTCTGCTTGTGGTGGATATAATTTAGAAAATCCTTCAGACAATAAAAAATCAATTGCAGGTTTAAGAAGATCTAGTTTTTCTATTTTCATACTCGGTTATAATGACCGGGTTTTGATTCATAAATAGATGCTTCGCGGAGCATTCTTCGAATGTAGTTTCGTGCTTCCTCTTCAGTGAATTTTTCTGTCTTTTCTAGTTCTTTGACAAAAGCTCGTTCTTCAACTGCAACTTTATTGTCACCTTCCATTGATTTTAAAACATCCATAAACAACTGCATCTTAGATACTTCACTTCTTGGCCTTCCTTGCAAAACTCCAAGATCAACTTTACCCGTATTAACATCAACACCTGCGTCTTGAAGCATGCTTTGAATCAAAAATATGGCTCGTTCGGCATCCTCTTCCTCTACTTTATCTTTCATAAGTAATCGTGCTCTTGCTGTAGAAAGTCTAATGATTCCTTCTAGTTGTCTAGGTGTTACTGTAATCATTTCTTCTGATTCTACATTTCTCATTTGGAGATAATATTCCAGAATTTTTTCTTCGGCTTCTTTTGTTAAATCAGGACTAGAACGTTTTGCATATGAAAGATATTTTGTTAGAATATCAACATCAATTACTGAACGTTTGTCAGTTCCTTGTGGTGTATGTAATTCAATTATGTGTCTTGCAATTTTTTCGTCTTTTTCCCTTCCAGGAATATCACGTACTACAAAAATTAAGTCAAATCTAGTCAATAGTGGAATTGGTAGATTTACATTTTCTGTTATATTTTTGAAGGGATCATATTTTCCATACATTGGGTTTGCAGCTGCCAAAATTGATGTTCTTGCGTTTAAGGTAGCAACAATACCACCCTTAGCAATGCTTGCAGACTGCTGCTCCATAACTTCATGCAATGCACTTCTATCTTCAGGTTTCATCTTATCAAATTCATCAATACATACAAGACCTTGATCACCAAGTACAACAGCTCCAGCTTCTAACATCATAATTCCTGTTTTGTCACGTACAACAGCTGCAGTAAGACCGGCTGCTGTTGAACCTCTACCTGATGTGTATAATCCTCTTGGAGCAATTCTTGCACAAAATTTTAACATCTCACTTTTTGCAGTACCAGGATCACCAACAAGAAATACGTTGATGTCACCTCTAATCTTGCTTCCATCACCAAGTAATCTTTGAGTTGAACCGACAATCAATAACAAAATAGCTTCTTTGATCAGAGATTGTCCTTGAATATGCGGTGCAAAAGAATCAATCAATCTTTGATATACATTAGGACTTTGAGCAAGTGTTTTGATCATCTTTTCATCTTCAGGAGAGACTTCTTCTCGCTCAATTTTACGTGAAGTTTTAGAGCCTCGACCACCCAAAAATTCAATATTATTTCCCTCTATTCGTAATCGATATAATCCACTGTGGCCTCTAGTTATTCCAGCAATGGATTCTTGCTCTACTCTCACTATACCAGTGAGAATAATTCTATCACCTGGTCTTGCATTATCTACTAGATCTTGCCTGATTGTAACGTCAATGTAATGTGGTAATTGGCCAGGGGGTAGATCTTCTGGAAGTTCTTGTAATCTAAGAATTTGAAAATCTATGAATTTACTAGCTTCTGGTTTTAATTCAAAATCTCTGTGTTTACAACTTGGGTTATCACAAACTATAGGAATTTTCACATCCATCCCTTTTAGTTGAATAACTTTAGTTTGATGTTCATCAGGACATACAAAGACCAATTCTTTTGCAAGAGGTTTTACTTCTGAAGCTCTAACAACCATACCTGAAACACTAGAAATATTTCCAATAGTTTCAGCATTAATTTGTCTTAAACTCCTTTGAAGAGGATAATTTACAATCCTTACACGAACTTCATCTTTAATTTTTTCTGCATAATCAGGAAATCTTGTTTGAAGTGCTTCTTTGATTGCTCTTGAGAATGCATTTAGGACTCTATCAGGATCAGTTGAAAAGATATGTTCAATTTCAGGTTCTATTACAAGATCATTATAATCTACAATGATGAATTTTGCATTCTTTGGCATCATTTCGTCAATTTGTTCTACATACTTGTAATTTCCAAATTTATCCTTGAATCTTGTTAGAAATTCTTTGACCTTATCAGATAATGCTGAATCAGTAAAAGTACTAGTTTGAACTCTGCTCATTTAAGTCTCCTCGGATTTGTTTTTCAAATTCTATACTATTATCATGAATTGTTTTAAAGAAAATATTTTCTTCGATTGTTAATTTATTATATAATTCAGAGTTTAGTTTTGTGGAATCTGCAATCTTTACAAGCTTTCCTCTTCTCATTCTAAATAATTCTAGCATCATGCTTTCAACATGATTAAAATCATCGCGATTCAAGTCTTTCATTGATTCTTTTAATTTTATGTAAAAGTGAGGATCAAGTGTAGACATTTGATATTCTCCAACCATCTTTTCTTTTGATAATGCCTGTTTAAGCTCAGTAATCATATCAGGTTTTTCAAGTGAAGCAAGTTTGTTTTGGGCTAGAATTTTACCTATCCATAATGGCAGATTCAAGACCTCACCTTGAGTGCCATTGATTTTAACACCTGCAACATTGAATTTAATATCATGATTTATGCTTACTTTAGCATCCTTTAGGCCATATCCAATAGAATGCAGTTTTTCTATCTTATCTATTTCCATCGTAAGATCACTATCTATTCATAAGATCCTGATGTAATGGATCGATCAATTCTATTCACTATTTTGTTAGATCAATTGATCCTATTAATTTCGATTTATTAGTGGGAATTAGACCAGAAGATCACATGTTATCAACAGGCATGTGGGTGGAGAAGTATCGCCCCTCAAAGCTTTCAGAAATAGTAAATCAAAAAGAAATAATCGGTAGTCTAGAAGCTCTAATTAAAGACCCCACAGATATGCCACACCTAATGTTTTCAGGTTCTGCCGGAGTAGGTAAGACTACAACAGCATTATGCATATCTAGACAAATTCTTGGAGAATATGCTAAAGACTATACTCTTGAGCTAAATGCCTCAGATGAACGAGGTATAGGTATGGTTAGAGAAAAAGTAAAAAAGTTTTCAAGATTTGCAGGAATGGTAGATGTGCCATTTAAGATAATTATTCTTGATGAGGCAGATGAGATGACATCTGATGCACAAACAGCACTAAGACGAATAATAGAAGACACTGCAAAATATTGTAGATTTATCCTAATTGCAAACAACATCTCAAAAATCATTGATCCTATTCAAAGCAGATGTGCCACTTTCAAGTTTACATCTATTCCAGAAGAGGATGTAATCAATCATCTAGAAAATATAGCTAAAAAAGAGAAAGTAAAAACCGATAAAAAAGGACTAAAAGCAATCTACGATTATTCTGAAGGAGATCTTAGACATGCGATTAATCTGATGCAAGCAACTGCAAGCATAGGTGAGATTTCAGAAGAAAATGTAAAATCATCAGCTGGATTGACAAAAACTAGTGATGTGGATATTGTTCTAAAAATGGCATTATCTGGAAAAATTGTAGATGCAAGAGAGAAGATGATTGAATTAACCAAAGTTTATGGAATGTCAGAATCAGATTTTCTAAAGTATCTAAATTCTGCAGTATTCAAAACAAAACATGATAATATTTCAGATATTTTAGAAGTGATTGCAAAATATGATTATAGAATTTTAGTTGGGGCAAATCCTGAAATTCAGTTAACAGCTATGTTAGCTGAGCTAGGAAATTTAGAAAAATAAAAACGCAGAGAGAGGGATTTGAACCCCCGGGTGCTTGCGCACACAGGCTCTCAAGGCCCGCGCCCTACCGAGCTAGGCGACCTCTGCAAGAAGTGATGAATAACAGTGATTAAAATTTGTTGAGTATTGAAAATAAAATCAGAGAAAAATAAGAAAAAAGAAATTAATTTCTTTAATCGTGTGCGTGTGGGTTTCCGCCACCAGTCATTTTAACAAATGTACCAGCTGCTTTCTCATGCCATTCCAAGTTTGCTTGTTCAATTCGAATAGCACCTGTAGGACATATTTCCTGACAAGCCATACAAACTGTACAATCATGTTCTCGAATTGGTTGTGATTTGTCAGTGTAATCAAGTCGTTCATCTTGTTCAGTTTTTCCAGTACCTTCAAAGACTTTACCAACTACATCTTTAGCTGGAATATCTTGTTCGGTTCTATACCACTGAAATGTTTGAACTGGACATACACTCATGCATGATCCAGCTGCAATACAAGAATCCCAATCGACTGCAACTGTTGTACCGTGAATACCAAGAGGAACTTGTTCTTCTCCTCTAGCTTCATATGCGGCTTTTACATCTTCATTTGAAAATGCTGCACCATTTGGATTTCCTTTGCCCCAAATCCAATGAAAGTTCTCGCCATTTCCATGACTAGTTTTTCCGACTGGTTTTTGGTCGTGACAAAAATCTTCTGGTATTACTAAATCTGCCATACAAAACATTGATCTGAATATTATTTAAAGCTAGACAAAATTAGTTGAGACTAAACTACAATAGATCTTAATTTTATGAATATTTTAACAAAAAATATGAAATTATAATAAAGAAAATTGAATTAAAAATCTAATCGTGTGCATGTGGATTAGCAGTACCTGCTTCTATTTTCACATAAGTTCCTGCAGCTTTCTCATGAGCTTCCAAGTTTGATTGATCAACTTTGATAGCTTGAGGAGGGCAAACAGAAACGCATGCCATACACCAAATGCAATCATGTTCTCGGATTGGATCAGCTTTATCAGTTAGATCTTTTCGTTCTTCTTTAACTGAGCTTCCAGTTCCTGCAAAAGTTGCGTTTATTGCTTCAGTATTTGGAAT
>CAZQXU010000019.1:12414-15940 GCA_964597385.1 uncultured Nitrosopumilaceae archaeon
CGCTCATTTTCATTTAAAATTTCCTTACGTTCATATCGTTTGAAGAATAATTACAAAAAATGGATATTATCAAATTTGATGTGTATAGAGGTCCAAACATTGGCGTTTACATAAACGTAAATGATGATTTTCTTTTACTACCTATGGGTTTTGCCCAAACTAAAGCTGAAAAACTTGCAGAATATCTAAAGACTGAAATTATTTATTCGTCTGTTGCAAATACTCGCCTTTTAGGAGCATTAATCGTAATGAATAACAACGGAATTTTACTTCCAAAGACTGCATATATGGACGAATATGAATTTCTAAAAAAAGAAACAAAGATGGAAATTGGTGTATTGGATTCAAAATATTCTGCGCTTGGTAATGTGATTTGTGCAAATGATAAAGGGGCTATTGTATCGCCATGGTTATCAAAAGATGATTGTAAGACAATTGAACAGGTGTTAGGAGTGGAAGTTTTGCAAAAAAGAATAGCCGGGTTTAATCAAACAGGAGCAGTAATGGTCGCAAATAATTCAGGTGCGGCAATTCACCCAGAAACAGATGAAGAAGACATGAAGATATTTTCAAATATAATGGGAGTAAAAATTGAACAAACTACGATTAACAATGGCATTCCATATGTCATGTCAGGAATTGTGGCAAATAATCATACAGTAGTTGTTGGTTCCATGACTAGTGGTCCTGAAATTATGATGCTAACTAGAGCATTTCTAAATTAAGAATTGATTTTGGATCCTCTGTAAGCTTTTCAATTTCAATTTGAGATTCTGTTCCATCTTCCATGTTTCGTAAAACAACTTTACTTTGCTCTAGTTCTTTAGGGGCTACTATAATACAATATTTTGATTCAGATGCTTGTTCAATTTGTTTTTTTAAATTTTTTCCAGATAGATCAATATCAGTAGAAATATTGTTTAATCTTAGTAATGATGCAATACTAATTGCTACCTTTTGCATATCTTCATTAATGTATAAAACGGAAATACGTTTTTGTTTTGTTTCTGTAATGATTCCTTGTTCTTGCATTGTAAGAATTATACGTTCTACACCTCCTGCAACACCTGCAGCTCCAATGTCATCTCTTCCAAATGCTTTGGTCAGTGAGTCGTAACGACCTCCACCAGCTAAAGCACCCAATTTTGAATTTTTGTCAAATACCTCAAAGACCATTCCGGAATAATAATCCAGTCCTCTAACTATTCCAAAATTTATACGTATATTTGCAACTCCTCTGTTTTCTAAAGAAGAGAATAATTGTTTTAATTCATCCCATGATTGTAATTTTGTAGTATCCATTTTTTTTTCTACTTCAGAAATATTTCCTTTGATTTGTGAAAATTCTAAAATTTTTTCTAATTTATTTTCATCATATCTATCCTTGAATTCATTTAGAATATCTTGCTTTGATTTTTTTTGTATTTTATCAATTGCTCTGAGCATATCAGATACTAAAACCATATCTTTTGAATCAAAAGTTTGATTGATAAATGATTCAACTAAATTTCTATGATTAACATCAATTGTAATATCTTTGAGCAATAATGAATCAAATAATCTAGATGTTAATTCAATAATTTCAGCATCAGATTCCAATCCGGGCTTCCCATAAATTTCTACATCCCATTGATGAAAATAGCGATATCGCCCCTTTTGTGGTTCATCATATCGAAATACCCCACCAAACGCAGATATTTTTGCAGGTAATCTCATTGATTTTTGCATAGATGCATATCTTGTCAAGCCTACAGTAAAATCAAAACGTAATGCCACTTCTCTATCTCCTTTGTCTTTAAAAAAATAAATTTCATCTCTAATTGCAGGACCTGACTTTGTTTCTAAAACAGATAACAATTCTATTGGAGAGGGATCCATAAACGAAAACCCATAAAGATCAGATAATTTTTTAAAATGATTTCGAATGTGTTCAATATTTGCATTCTCTTGATACTCAAAATCTTTCATTCCACGTGGTAATTCCAAGGTAATTGTGTTGTTAATAGTGTGAATTTAGATATTTCTGTAACAACTATGCAAAACTAGGCAGTTTTTCAAATCTTTCTTCTAAAAATATGATTAATTGGGAGAAGGTATTTACAAATAGATTAAATTAAAACTAAAAATTCAAATTTGATTATTTTAATAATTTTCACAACAATATATATTAGAATAATATTTTCACATGTTTAACATAAGGTAGATTTAATTTCAATTAATTGCAAATTCCTTGAAGTCATCTTCCTTATGTTAGAATAATTTTAAAATTCAATATGAGAAAATCACGTAAATGTGGTCAGAACATTATGAAATAAGTCATCAAAATGTAATTTAATAACCATCTAAATTAATAATTAGCAAGATTTCAAAAGTATAATTGAGTTACAAATTTTTAGAACATGCAACTGATGCCTTTATTGAAGTAACTGCAAAAGATCTCAAAGAAGCATTTTTAGTTTCTGCTAATGCTGTAATTAACATCACATTAGATCAAGATAAAGTAAATGAGATTGAACAAAAAGAGATAACTGCGCAAGGAAAAGACCTAAACTATCTTTTATTTAGTTGGTTAGAAGAAGTTACTTTTGTTTTAATTACTGAAGGATTTGCAATTAAAAGAATAGAACTTGACATCAAAGAAGATAAAGGCTATAAAATTAATGCCAAAGCTTTTGGTGAACCACTTGATTTTCTTAAACACAATTTCAAAGTAGAGATTAAAGCGCCTACATTTTATGAAATGAAAATTGAACAAAAAAATGGTGTGTTTATGAGATTTCTACTAGATCTTTGAATTTGGTGAAATTTTATTATCAAATCCATAGAAGAAATTATCCGCGTTTTTTAAAAGCAAAGATGTTCATCTCACATTATGCGCACAAAATCAGCTGTATTTTTGATGTTTTCATTAAGTATTGTCATAGTTGTTCCAGCTTATGCAGACGTTACTACATTATCATTAGGTGAAAATACATATCCAAAAGATGGAAAATTCCTATTTATTGGAAATGAAGATGAAGGAAGCACTTCAGTTTTTGTAATTATAAGAGATTCAATAGGGGATTTCATGGGAATGCTGTCTGATCCTACATCAGATAATGATGGAACATTTTCAACTTTACCAAGAGACGTATCGCAATTCTTTAAATCTAAAGGTATTTTCAATGCAACTGCATTTACGGATAATCAAAAAGAAGAAAATGGAATTACAATTAAGATAGAATATGATGGAGATAAGATTTTTGTCGTACCAGACTTTGTACTAAAACTAAACACAATCGCAGATCAAACAGTAGAAGAAAAAAAGACAGTAACATTTACTGCAACATTAACTGAATCACTTGCAGATGTAGTCTTTAGTCTTGAAAAAAATCCACCTGCAGGTGCATCAATTGATAGTAAAACCGGAAAATTCTTGTGGACTCCTACTGAATCTCAGGGTCCTGCAATATACGTTTTTGATATTGTAGTAAAAAAAGGAGTAGTTGAAGATAGAAAAACTTTGAAAATTACTGTAACTGAACCA
>CAZQXU010000020.1:0-15611 GCA_964597385.1 uncultured Nitrosopumilaceae archaeon
GGTGCTTTAGCAACTTTTGGTGCTTTAGCAACTTTTGGTGCTTTAGCAACTTTTGCTTTTGGTTTAGCTTTGACTACTATTTCCTCTTCAATTTCTGGTTGAGATTTTGCAATTGTCTTTGCTTCAATAGAATCAGCTTCTACTCTAGCACGAAGTTTTGCTTTGTATTTCAGATTTCGTGGTTTTGTTCTTAATCTGTATCCACAACATGGACACCAAAGACCTTCCCATTTGATGAATATTTCACAAATTTGACATCGACGTTGTCCAGAAGCATATCTTCCGGTTCCGACAGGCTTTTGAGCCTTATATCTAACGCAAATTCCTTTACAAGTCATCTTAGTAATTTATTATAGAATTCATAACTATATAAGGATGGATAGATAATTTTTTCAAAATAATAATAAGAAATATGAAATAATTTTAAATTATAGTGCGATCAATGTTATTTGTTTGCAAGAAAAACACAAAATCTTCAATAAATATGTATAGCTAATCTGACTTAAATTTTTAAAAAAATTACTCATACTTGTAATTAAAAAATTGACTTAAAGATCGAATTTTTATTAAAAATCATCCAGTTAGTGAAAGTGGTAAAATTGAATAACGGAATCCTTCTCTTTGAGAAATATATTTTGCAGAAAGCATATCACGTTTTCCTCTTTGATTAAAATTTTTAATTTTTAAACTAGTTTTATGTTCATCTACAAACTCTAATTCAAAAGAAGAGCAAAATTTTAGATTTAACATGTTTACAATTTCTTTTGCAATATTCATGTTGCCATTACCTATTTTGACTATTTTTCGTCTTGCTCTAAGACCACCTAAAACTTTGATAATATGAAATACTGATTCTTCAACAGATGAATTAAAAGAGCTTTCAATTTCTCTCCCATAATAAAATACAGAGAGACCAATAATTTGGCCAGGATCAATTCCAATAACTAAATCTTGTTCAAAACCAATGGATAGTTTTTGAATTATTAATCCACGAATTACTGTAGGATGTTGTTCGAGGATATCCTCATGTAACATAGGTTTTTCACATTCGACAGGAGCTTCTTTTCTAGTAGTTAAAACTAAATCTCCATCATAATTTTGGATATCTTCAGGGAGTATAGAATCAAAAGATATGTTCAAAACCTTCAAGGAAGTGGAAAATCGATAATAAGGTTTACCATATGTAGTAGCAATTCCAATACGAGAATTCAGTAATGGATCGATGTTAGAGTTAAACAAAATATCTGATTTAGGTTTATGCCTTCAAAACAGTTGACACAACATGTTTCACTGCTTCATCAAAATTAGCATCAATATTAGATTGGATTTCAGAGAGTTTAGATTTACCTTCTTTAGCAATTTTTTCAGATTCTACAGCAGCCTTTGATTTAGAAGCATTAATGATATTTTCAGCCTCTTTTGTAGCCATTTCTCGTGTTTTTTCTAAAAGTTTATCAATTTCATTTATTGCTTTTACTGATAGCTGTTTTTTCATATCAGCCACTTTACCGTTAAGTGAGTCTAGATTATCCTCCAAGCCATTTAGCGATTGAATAATTCCAGTTACTTTAGATTCGGCCATACTACTCATAACATGATTTTTTCAAATCCATTACTTAAATCATTCATTTTATGGACATTTTTAGGCAT
This sequence comes from uncultured Nitrosopumilaceae archaeon, assembly GCA_964597385.1. Lineage (GTDB taxonomy): Archaea > Thermoproteota > Nitrososphaeria > Nitrososphaerales > Nitrosopumilaceae > Nitrosarchaeum. Next base: position 1,651 of record CAZQXU010000020.1, read on the forward strand.
AAATAAGAATGAGAGATCATCCAGAAGTCAAAAGAAGTATTGCTCTGGCCAGATCGCCTTTGGCTTCTTCTAGAGCAGTTTTAGCCTTTTCTTCATCCACTCCGGCCTGTTGACTGACTAACTGAATATCTTCTTCAGAAAATATTGGAACTTCTAATTCTCGTTCTTCATAACTATCAGCAGTAACTGTAAAAATAGAATTATCCTTAGCCTTCATTTCTGTTACAGATGGTTTTGATACAATAATCTCTTTTTTATCAGTCTTGATTATTACCTCTTGAACGTTTGGGATCTCTTTCATATCAAGACCCATCTTATCCATCATTCTTCGCATTTCACGATTTCCACCGCGCATCATAATGTTGATTCTCCTCTATGACTTTTTAAACTATCTCTAACCCTAACAGCCATTCCTCTATTAAAATCAGAAATCATTTCAGAAGATAATACTGCTTTTCCTACTGCAATTACTTTATTTTTATAAAGTACTGGAGTATCAGATGCAATTTGTATATTTTTTCCACACCATACAACATGTTTACAGAAAACGGATTTTCCATCTTGAACAAATGGGGCTGCATCTTGATTAACTTCTAGACAATTTTCTTTGAATTTTTTACTTTTTAATAAAATTTGAGCAAAGTATGGACTAATAGCCAAGCCTCCATCAATTCTCAAAGTACAAAGTAATTTACCTTTTTCAGATACAGTTTTAATTCTACCAGTTTTTCTTGAGAATACAATATCAATATTTTTTGGCAGGTATTTTGAAACTCCATTTCCAAATAATGCATCAAGTGTGTGTTTTAATTTCAGAGTTTGATCCACTTAAACCATAGATTAATTTAGGAATATTAGTTCAATGCAAGTATATATTGATAGAGACAAACTATATAGATTGTAATTTTTAGCATAGTTTATGGATGAAAAGGAAGAAACAAGAAAAATTCAATTTACAGGTAAATCATCATACATAGTTTCACTACCAAAGCAATGGGTTATGGATCTTGGTCTTAAACAAGGAGATCAAATTAGAATGGTAAGAAAAGACTCATCAACATTAGAGATTTATCCACCAAAATTTGAAACTAGATCTCAAAAGAAAGAAGATGCTACGATTGAGATAGAGAATGAAGAAACATTTGCAATTGTAAGAAAATTAATTTCTTTGTATTTTTTAGGATATAAGACAATCAACATAAAACCAAAAAGTGGAAGACTGAATCCAAATCAAAGAAATGCTGTAAAAGAAGCTGTAAAAAGAATGTTAATGGGTTCTGAAATAATCTCAGATTCCAGTAGTGGAATTACAATTCAAGTTCTTGTTAATTTATTAGAACTCAGTGTTGATGGTGCAATCAAACGTATGATTCATCTAGCAAAATCAATGTCAAATGATGCAATTTTAGCAATGAGTGAAAATAATTTAGAATTAGCTCATGAAGTAATCAATACTGACGATGAGGTAGACAGATTTGGATTTTATATTATTAGACAGTTAAAAATTGCAATTCAGAATGAACATATGTTAAAAGAAATGGGTTTTAAAAATGCCAGAGACTGTCTTGGGTATAGATTAGTAGTAAAAAATATTGAAAGAACAGGAGATCATGCTGTACTCATAGCAAATGACATTTTAGAATTTAAAAAACCAGTAAAGAAAGAGATCGTAGAAAAAATTCAAGATATGAACGAATTTGCATTATCAGTTTTAGATGATTCATGTTTAGCATTATTCAAAGAAGATTATGTTCAAGCTGAAAAAACAATTGAGAAGACAAATGAGATTGTAAAATATGAGAAAAAAGTAACAGATGCATCAAAATCGCTTAAAGATGATGAAGAGATCTATAGAATACGACGAATGACTGAAAACATAAGGCGAATATCAGAATATGCTAGTGATATAGCAGAAATTGTTCTCAATATGAATATAGAAAAATCATTAAAAAAGACTACATAGGTGCTTAAAATAGGCATAAAAAAGCAAAAATTTCATATTAAAATAATTAGTGAAGCTTTAACTTGAGCAACACATGTCATTAAAATAAATAAAATGAATTCTGCAATACTAATCACATATGATAAAGAAGATGCGGTTACCGAAGCTATTGGATTATGTGATGCGGCAGGAATACGAGTAATACATACAATAAAACAACATTTTCTAAAAAAACCAAAATATGGAATAGGTGGAGGGGTGTTAGAAAAATTAATAGAAATTGCAGATAAACTCAAACCAGATGTAATTGTTTTTGATGAAATATTGAAACCAAGTCAAAATTACAATCTTGCTTCAGCATTACATAGAGAGATTTTAGATAGAGAAGCACTTATTTTAGAAATTTTTGAAACTAGAGCATCAAGTGCAGAATCTAAATTGCAAGTCAAACTAGCTCAACTTCGATATGAATTGGTCAGAGCTAAAGAAAAAGTACGACTTTCTAGTATGGGGGAACAACCGGGATTTATGGGAATAGGAAAATTTGAGATTGATGTTTATCATGACGATATTAAACATAGAATGCAATCAGTAAAATCAAAACTTGAAAAAGCTGGAAAACAAAGAGAGCTTCATAGACAAGGAAGAAAAAGACTTGGGTTTAAGACTATTTCACTTGCAGGATATACTTCATCTGGAAAAACAACATTATTTAATAAAATCACAGGGGAATCTAAAGAACAAAGTAAAAGTCTATTCACTACTCTCTCTACAACTACAAGGAGATTTTCTATAGATCAAGAACCATTTTTAATTGCAGATACTGTTGGTTTCATTAGTAAATTACCCGCCTATATGATTGATGCATTCAAATCAACCTTAGAAGAATTAATTCATACTGACATCATAATAGTTGTAATTGACATTAATGATTCTTTATTAGAATTACGAAAAAAATTTGCAAGCTGTATGAGAACTTTAAGTGAATTAGGTGTTGAAATGGATAGAATAATTTTTGCTTTAAATAAATCTGATTTATTGACACCTGAAGAAATTGAAGAAAAAATAGAAATTCTGAATTTAAAAGATCATAAAAAACGAATTACCATATCGGCCAAGACAGGACATAATCTTATAGAGTTAAAAAATTTAATCAAAGCAATTATTCAGAATCAAAAATTGTCAGAATATAAAAAAGAAACATCAATTGGATTTGATAATACATATGGTAATTGAAGTTGTAAGGATAGGACAACGATTAGTAAGAGATGATAGAGTTACCACACATGTAGCTTTAGTTGCTAGAGCTTTTGGTTGTAGCAAAATATTCATGACTGAAGTTAATCCAGAAATCAAAGATACACTAGAAAAAATAAACAATACTTGGGGTGGAAATTTTGTTGTTGAATTTATTGATAATTGGAAATCAATTGTTAAAATGAAGAAAAAAGATAGTAAAATAGTTCATCTCACAATGTATGGAGAAAGCATTAATGATATAGATATGCAACTTAGAAAAGAGAAAAATTTGCTAATAGTTGTAGGTGCTGAAAAAGTTCCAAGAGAAATCTATGAACTTGCAGACTATAATGTAGGAATTGGAAACCAACCACATTCTGAGATTAGTGCATTGGCCATTATTCTTGATCGCATTCAAAAAGGAGAGCAATTTAAGAATAGTTTTCCTGGGGCTAAAAGAAAGATCATACCCACAAGAAAAGGCAAAAATGTACTAGTAAGAGGAACAAGGGATTAATAATAGAAAATTATCAGTCAATAAAGTTGGTAGACAAATACGAAGACCCTTTTGTCAGAATTGCATCCATGATAGGAGGAGATGAATATCTCAAAGTTGCTAGATCACTTTTGAAGGCAGAAGATGCTACTGATGAGGAAATCGCAAGCTCTACAGGGTTGAGGATAAACATGGTAAGAAAGGTTTTGTATGATCTATTTGGAAAATCACTCATCACAGGAATTAGAGTCAAAGATGAACGTAAAGGCTGGTTTGTTTATCGATGGAGAACACGTAGAGAAGAAGTAGAGCATTTCATAGAAAGTCAAAAAAAGAAAATTACTGAAAGATTACAACAAAGATTTGATTATGAAAATTATTCAGATTTTTATCATTGTGGAAATGAAGATTGTCACAGAGTTACTTTTGAAGATGCTTTAGAAGGTATGTTCAAGTGTCCTTCATGTGGGAATGTACTAAACTTAAAAAAGAATGATAAATCAAAAAAAGCATATTCTAAAAAAATTGATGAAATTAAAAAAGATATGCAGCAGACGTTTTAGCATTGATGTTAAAAAATACTAGTTTTTAAAAATTTGAGAACAAAGTTACTAAATTAAATAGGAGAATTAGTTAGATACATCCTGAATCAAATAACCACAACTAATCCAGCAACAGGTGAAGAAATTTCTAAATTTAATGTAATGGATAAAGATCATGTATTTCAGCTAGTTGGAAAGGCAAGAAGAGCTTTTCCTGAGTGGAAAAAAGATTATGAAAAACGTCGTAGTTACATCTACAATTTAGTTGAATATTTAAAAAAGAACAAAATGGAATTGGCAAAAGTTGCAACATCTGAAATGGGAAAAACAATCAAAGAATCAATTGGTGAAGTTGAAAAATGTGCATGGGCCTTAGAGTATTATGCTGATAATGGAGATAGTTTACTTGCTGATGAAGTATTAAACACGGATGCAAGAAAAAGCTTTCTTACTTTTGAACCACTTGGAGTGATTGGTTCGATCATGCCATGGAATTTTCCTTATTGGCAAGCTCTAAGATTTGCTGCACCTTGTTTAATGGCAGGAAATGTAATCGTAATGAAACCATCTAGAGTAACCATGCAATCAGGTCTTGAGATTGAAAAAGCATTTACAGAATCAGGAGTACCAGATGGAATATTTCAAACAGTAGTAGGTAGTGTAGAATCTGCCAATCACTTAATTGATTCTGATGTCAATGCAGTGACATTCACAGGAAGCACTGATGCTGGTGCAAAAGTAGGTCAACGAGCTGCTATGAATTTAAAAAAATGTGTTTTAGAACTTGGAGGAAGTGATCCGTTTATTGTATTAGATGATGCAATTATTGAAAAAGCTGCTGAAGGTGCTGTTAAAGGTAGATTCATCAATTGCGGACAAAGCTGTGTTGCATCTAAAAGATTTTTTGTTGGAAAAAATATTGCTAAAGATTTTATTGAATCATTTATTAAAAAAGCATCGCAGCTAAAAGTTGGAGATCCTACTTTAATTGAAACTGACATAGGGCCTTTATCAAGTAAAGGTGGTTTGGAAACAATTTCAGGAATTGTAGAAGATGCTAAAGAGAAAGGAGCTGAGATTCTTTTAGGTGGCTCACAAATTGATGGAAAGGGATACTTCTATCAACCTACAATTCTTACCAATGTTAAACCAAATATGAGAATTGCTAAGGAGGAAACATTTGGTCCGGTTGCGCCTATAACTATAGTTGAAAATGAAAGTGAAGCAGTGAAACTGGCAAACAATACAGAGTTTGGATTGGGAGCAAGTATTTGGACCAAAGACTTGGCAAAAGCTGAAAAAATGTCAAGAAGAATAGAATCAGGAATAGTTAGTGTAAATAATGTGGTTATTTCAGATCCAAGAATTCCTTTTGGAGGAATAAAACATAGCGGGTTTGGAAGAGAACTATCAAGATATGGAATTCTCGAATTTGTAAATATTAAATCTGTTAGATTTTATGATAATTTGAGTCATCATCATTACGTAGAATAAGTTATCATTAATCATCGTCTTCATCGTCATAATCACATTCTTCTAACTCTATATGAGTTGGATTACTATTATCATCAAAGTAGATTTCTACACATATGTCAGATGCCAAAGTTGAGGCTAAAGTTTCAGCTATATCCTTTGGAAAATTACTATCTAGACTAGAATTTGATGAGTATTTGTACTCAGTAATTTCATCTTCATGATAGAAATCTATCTCTATATTGCCATTCACATATTTTCTGACTCCAACAACTTGACCAAATATGCTGTAAGCCAAATCTAACTTCCTTGTTTTGAAACATCACTAGTAAGAGTTTCAGCTAATTGTTCATAGTGTTCTCTAGTTTTTCCAGTTTCTTTTAATTTTGATTCTTCAATTTCATTGAGTTCCATATCGACTTTTTTTGAAACGTATTGCAAGCGTGCTTCAGCCATCATGAATAATTTGTTATTTTCTTTCCATAAATGTTCTGTTATGTGTTCTACATATTGTTGCATATCAGTAATCAATTTTGAAGAATCTCCTGTTAAAATATAATTTTTGGCAGAGATTTCCATTTCTTTTCCAATTTCTCTAGAACGCTCATGATCTAACAACATCATTGCTATAGGACCCATGTGACGTGGCATTCCTGCTTGTTCTAATGCTGGAAATAAAGAATTTTCTTCCTTACTATGATGACAAACATCTGTAAAATTTTTAGTGAAATCAATAACAGGCAACAATATAGATTCAGGAATTTGTTTACCATCATTTAGAAGTTGAATTGTTGATTCCATTGCTTTGATAACTTTTTCAATTAGCTCATGATCTCGTCTTAGTGATGCTGTAGACACAACTATTACAAATAAAATCCAATATCTATATCTTATTCAGATTTTAAATAATTAAAAGATAGGAAATTAGTTAACGAGTAATTCGTTAACAATTTTGTGTCTTTAACGATTAGAGAGGCTTTTTGCTTTAACAAATGCCCAAATCTTTTTTGTCATTTCACTTGGTGCAATAGGTTTGTTACCAAAAACTTGTTCAACAGTTTCTTTACGACCTGCAAAACTAATTGCATAACCACCAAAGGCCGGTTTTTTGGATTTGCTTGATGATTTTGCTGCAGTTTTTGATTTTTTACTAGTGCTTTTAGTTGTAGTTTTCTTTTTTGTAGCTTTCTTTTTTGCTGCCAATTTCTTATTATATTTTAAATTAAGTATAAGAACTTACACTTTTGTATAATGCAAAATCAGGTAATTTTCAAGTTTTTTTATTGTATTTAATCTGAGTCTGGGGGATTTTTTGATTTTATCAAAACCTTTCCCTTGAACAAATGTAATTGCATCAGCTCCTCCAATAATAAATGGAGAGATAGCAATGAAAATTTCATCAAATAGATCATTATGAATAAATTGCCAATTAACAGTACCACCACCTTCTACCAAAATATTTTTAATTTTTCTTTTACTGAGATGATTCATTAAAGATTTTATGTTCACCAAGTTTTCACCAGTCATTATAATTTCAACTGGAAATTTTTTTAATTTTTTTAAATTTAATTTACTAATTTTTTTTGAAACAGCAATAATAGTTGGAATTTTATCAGAGGTTTGTAAAATTTTTGAGTTAACATTAATTGTTCCTCTTGAATCTAAAATTATTCGTATAGGGTTTTTTCCTTTTACGTATCTTACTGTAAGCAACGGATCATCTCTTTGAACTGTGTTTTTTCCTACAAGAATTGCATCAACTTTTGAACGAAGTTTATGAATTCTTATTTTATCTTTTTTTGAAGAAAGTTTTGAATCTCCTAAACGTGTAGCAATTTTCCCATCAATAGAAATGGCTGCACTCAAAATTACATGTGGCCTAGATTTTTCCATGAACTATTTTACCTCCAATCATCACAGCACGAATATTAGATTCTGATGCTCTATGTACTATAGATGCGTGAATATTATGCATTGGCTCTAAGTCTAATGCATGTTTGTTGATAAAAATACCGTCTGCAAGTTTATCAATTTCAATTACCCCAATATCTTTATTCAGAATTTTTCCACCGTTTACAGTAGCCATTTTTAAAATTTCTTTTGGTTCTATTCTTTTTTTATGAATACCCATTGTAACTTTCCACAAATAATCCATCTCTCTAAACATATCCGGTGAATTAATCATTACATTATCAGTACCTAATCCTATAGTACAACCAACTTTTTTCATTAATTCAATATCAGGAATTCCTTCAGCAAGTGCAGCGTTTGCTCTTGGGCAAATTACTATTCCAGAAGTTTTTTTGGATGCAGAACGCAGATCATTTAAGGATGCATGTGTCATATGTACCAAAAAATGAGGTTTCATTGTAAGTGCACGTGTGGTTTCAGATTTTCCTGTAATCTTTTTGGATTTAGAAACACTTTGTTTTGTTTCAGATGAATGAATAGCACGAAGTTTAGGCGTCTTAGAGTAGTAATTTAGTACAGACAAGCTGTTTTCATTTGCTCCGCTTACTCCAATTCCATCACATTTTTTTAATAATTCTACTATTTCATTCATCTTAGTTTTAGGCATAGGTTTGTTTTTTTTTATTTCAGATGTTCCTTGATAGAATTCTAATCTACCAAGAATGATTCCACGTATTTGTAATTTAGAAAGAATTTGTTTTAGTAATAAAACACCTTCAAGTCCACCTTCTCGAAAATCTACAAAAGTTGTAATTCCTTTATTTATCATAGATTGACAGGAATATTTCATAAAACTTGCTAGATGATTTTTTTCAGTATTTTTTAGAATTAATGGTTTTACACCAGACACAGGATGAATTCTTTGGTCAACAGAACTATTTAGAACAACATCTTTTCCAATTGAATCGCCTATATGAGTATGACAATTTACAAAACCTGGAATTAAAAGTAAACCTTCACAATCAAATATTTCATCTTTTGTATTTGTTCCAATATTGGATTTTATTTGTTTAAATCTTGAATCTTGTATTTTTATATCAATTTTTGGAGCAAAATCTAATTCTTTACCTAATAGAGCACTAACATTTTTGATTAGCATGATAATTCATAAACAGTTGGTTTTTCTTTTCCTGAATCTCTAATTTCTCTTATAGTATCAAGAGATTTTGTTGCAAGTCTTACAGCATCTCTAGCATTTCTGGCATTACCTATTCCACAATTCAAAGTGATATTATCTTCGTTCCGAATTAATTCAATGAAATCTTTAACGGATTGTTTAGCTTCGTCGTTTGCAACAACCATAAAATTATCTCCGCCCATAAAAAATGTAAGAGAATTCTTTTGTAGAAAAAATTTTGACATTTTTGCATATAGATTAAAAATTATAGAGGTAGTTTCATAAGGAGAAATTATTTTTCTTCTTGATGTAAGATTCTCTACATCAAAATGCATTATTGATACTTTGTTATCAGAATGACCATCAATGAATCCAAAAATTGAAAATTCCTTGTTGAGAAATATCTCATTTTTTTTACCCTCATATGCTTTCAGATTCGCATCAAATGGGGAATCAGCATAACCGATAGATATGGATAATCGCATATCAAAAGATTTTTCAAGATTTTTCTGAATTTCAATATGATCCTCCAAGGTTAATCCATTAGAAACTACAAAAAATTCATCTGCTCTATTTAAAAAAACAAGACAGTTTTTTTCTGAGAATAATTTTTGAATTTCTTTGTATAATGATGCCTGAAGCATTTGAAGTGCATGTTCCCTGTCACTACCAAGAGTTAGTGTCCATGGACCATATCCACTAATCTTCAATATGCTAAGTTGGATCATTTTTGAATCCTTTCTAATTCATTGAAGATTTTTACAACTGATTCCACTGCACGTTCTGCTACAGGTCGTATTCTGGCATATGCGTGTCTATCTTGCATTCCAGGCCCGGTTATTCCCAAAGACACAGGTTTTTGATATTTAATAGATAATGCTGTAATCGCGTTTGCCGTAGAATGTGCAATTACTTCATCATGTTTAGTTTGTCCTTTAATTATTGCACCAAGAGTAACCACTCCATCAACATCCTTTTTTTGTAACAATGTGTCAATAATAACAGGCATATCAAATGCGCCAGGAACTTTACAAGTATAGTTAATTTTTAATTTCATTTTTTTTGCTTTTTCCTCTGCAACAGAAAGCATTCTAAAAGTCACCTCTTCATTGAACTCCGAAACCACTATAGCAATATTCAAAATTAATGCACCTTAGCAAATTCTAATAATTCTTTTCCATCAATTAATGGAATTGCATTTTGTTTTGCATACTTTTCTGCCTTATCAACAGACAAAGCAGAATAAGTTTGAGCATCCATCATTTCACAAATTGCAGTAACTGGAGTTAATCCTGCAATTTTACTAAGATATACAGACATTTCGGTATGACCTTGTCTTTTTGATAATAACCCCTCTGAAGCAATCAATAATGGAACATGTCCCGGTGTTTTGAAAGAAGAAACAAATTTTTTCTTTTTATTTTCCACCTTGAAAATATTGGCCATTTCTCTTATTGTTAATGATCTGTCTTTATCTGTTATACCAGTATAAGTTTGATAATGATTAACTGAAATTGAAAATGTTGGGTGATCACCATATGGAGCAAGTCCCATTATCATCTCTTTGTTAGAAATTGGAGAATCTGCTAAAATTTCATGCATATATCGTAATTCTAGAGAATTTGCAAAATTATGTTCAATTGCAATACACAAAAGGCCACCTGCATGTTGTCGCATTCTTGCAACATGTTCCGGAGTGACAAATTCTGCAGCAACTACCATGTCTATTTCATTTTCTCTTCCTGCAGAATCAAATAATAATACAAATTCACCGCGTTTTAATGATTCAATTCCAGATTCAAGAGACATATGCAAAAATCAGCAGTCAACTAATTATAAAGTTTACTAAAAAATTGGTAATTACCACAAAAATGGTATTATAATAATTTTATTTTAAAATGTATTTACCAAGAATATCTGTCTCAATGTTAATCTTATCATTGACCTTTTTGATTTTAAAATTGGTTTTTTCCATCGTATGAGGAATGAGACATACTGAAGCGAGATTATTTTTAACATCTACTACGGTTAGACTAATTCCATCGATTGCAATTGAACCTTTTTTCACAACATATTTTGTCAAGTTTTTTGGAATTTCAAACCAAACTTGAACTTCTTTAGGTTTAGTTTCTATTTTTTTAATGGTGCCAACACCATCCACATGACCTAAAACAAAATGACCTTCTAATCGCTCACCAGCTTTTAGACTTCTTTCAATGTTGACAATATCACCAGGTTTTAGATTCCCCAGATCGGTTTTACGTGTAGTTTCTTCGATCATTTCAAAAATGCATTTAGAGTTTGAAAGTTTGGTAGCTGTAAGACAAACGCCATTCAAAGATACACTTTGTCCTATTTTCAAACCTTTTGCATGTTTTCCTAAATTTACCGTCATTTGAACAGAACTTCTAGTTTTTGTATTTTTGGAAATTTTCTCAATTTTTCCTATTCCTTCAACTATTCCAGTAAACATCATTTATGTTGTAAAATTTCTTTGTATAAATTGATTTTCTTGTTAATATGAATTTTATTTTTTGTTGGATAATTCATCGAATTCGTTTTGACAGAATTGATGAAAAACAGTACACTTATTTTTTTTGGCATCAGTAATGATTTTTGTCATATCTTTGACTAAAACGCCTTGTGCGGCTAAAAAAGCCTCATCGGTCATACCTAATTTTTCAAATGCTTTAGATTTAGCAATTGATGCTTCGTTTAAACTAGGATCTTCAATTTGTGCTTTATCATAAAACTCGATTGATTCTTTATAATTTTTTAAATGGTTTAAGGAAATAGCCTTATTCATCAATGCAGTAATGTCATTACTATCAATTTTTAGTGTTTTATCATAAAATTCTATAGCTTCTGTATGTCGATCTAATTCATTTAATGACAAACCTAAACTATTGAATGCCCAGGTATCTGTAGAATCATGTTCAAGAATAATGTTACAACAAATTATAACATCATCATATCGTTTTAACTTTTCAAGTGAGTAAATTTTATTTTTTAAAGCATAATTGTCATAATTTTTAATTTTTAATACTTTATCACAATAGATAATTGCATCCTCATATCTTGCTAAATGTATTAAAGCCAATGCAGAATTTTGAAGTGCGACCATATCATTTTGATTATTAGAAAGTAACTTTTGACAATAATTGTACATTTCATCATATTGTCCAGATTCAAACATTCTTTTTATTACAACTGTAGGGTCTAGTAGATTAATCAATTGTACCACTACAATATTGAGTTAACAAGTCTTTATTCTATTCGAAAAGGCAGAAAATCTTATTTAATAAAATTATTTTAAAACTTTTCTAAGAGTTTCATTTAGGACCTTGGAATAGCTGTATGATGATTGCTCTTGCTGAATCATTTTTGCCTGACGAAGTCTTATTTTTTTATCCAGATCATCATCAATCATTATCGTGACACGTTTACTCATTGTACTTCGTAATTTATGATGATTTCAATATAAGATTATATGAAATGTCCCAAATGTGGGAAAAGATTTAGCCGTTAATTATGGAGATAATTTGTTCCATGTTAAACGGTTTACGAATCAAAGGAATGGATAATTTTTCTAATTTTTCTTCAGTTGAATAACTACTATCTCCACTCACAGCGATTATTTTTGCATTAGAATTTATTTCTTGAATTTTTTTGATTGCATAAAAACCACTTCCATTTGGCATCATCATATCAATTAAGACAACATCAGGGGTTTTTTCTTTGTAAAGTTTGATTGCAGTTATGCCGTCATAACCACTACCCACTACTTTAATGCCTTTTTCCTCCAAGAATTCGCCAAATAATCTAACTGTATCTTCATCATCATCAATCACAATAACAGAACGTTTCATAATAGTCATGATTAATCACACATGCTTTAATATTTTGTATTATTTTTAATAACACATGGGAGGAATAGACAGATTAATTTCTAAAGCACTATCTCAGAAAATTAAACAAAAACTGGATGAAGATGAATTAAAAATTATAGAAAGAGAGTTGTTTTTAGAACATGGAATGTCAATAAAGCTGTCAATAGAACATTTCGATAAATTGAATTTAGTATTAAAGAATATTTTAAATTTAAATAGAAAAAAATTTGAAAACGAGTGTCTAAACGAAGTAATCAAAATTCAGAAAAAAGGTAACAAATATTCTGTTAGAATAATTGACCAAAAACTAATAGATTCATTATTAATAATATGTGGAGATAATGAAACTAGACAAATGCTTAATTGTCTTTTTGAAAACGAGCTAACCATTCCTCAAATTTTAAGTGAAGCTCAAATTCCAAAAACATCAGGATATAGAAAAATTGAAAATTTAATCATAAATGGATTAATTGTAGAATCTGGAAAAGTACTTAGTGAGAGTAAAAGAATTTCAAAATACAAATGTGTTTTTGACGAAATAAAGATTGAGATGAAAAAAAATGATATTTTACTTCAAGGAGTAATAAATGAACAAATTTACGATAAAAGTTCTTGTATCGACTTTTAATTATAGAAAAATAAGGTTAAAAAGTAATTTACAAGAAAATTCTAAATTGATGTAGATTTTACAATTTCAAGAACTGTTTTAGCTTGTTTAAAGTGAACCTCATCAATCATTTTTCCGTCAATAGTTGTTGCTCCTTTTCCTTTTTTTGTTGATTCTAAATAAAATTTGCAAACTTTTTCTGCCCATTGAATTTCTTTTTTACTTGGGTAGAAAACTTTGTGAGTTGTCAATATTTGGTCAGGGTGTATGATACTTTTTCCTGCATATCCAAGATCTTTTCCAACCCTACAATCTTTTTCTAATCCCTTAATGTCTTTAAGATCTTGCCAAATAGCATCAATTGCAGAAACTCCTGCTGCTTTAGCATCTACAGGAATTTTTGCCCTAGAATATCTTCCACCTTCTGAATCTTTTGAGTATTCAATTCCTAAATCATTTAAGAGATCAAAAACTCCAAAAACCACAGCTTGTATTCTTTTACTGTATGATGCAATATTGTATGTGTTAACTACTCCTTCAGCTGATTCAATGGAAGGAATTATTTGAATTGGTTTTAGTTTACGATTCTTTTCTAATAATAAAAGATTCTTTTCAATTTTTTTTATCTCAGCAACATTGTTTACTTTAGGAATCACTATTCCATCAATTCCTTTTTGAATAATT
>CAZQXU010000021.1:0-15587 GCA_964597385.1 uncultured Nitrosopumilaceae archaeon
ACAATCCCATCACGTCAAGAGCACAAATATTTTGTCTTGAAACAAGATTTAGATCAAGTTTTTCTTCCTCTTTTACTGGTAAACTTTCAACCAGATTTTTTGTAGCCTTGGAATGGCTATTTTCAACATATTGTATTTGTTGCATTTTCAAAATTACTAAATTAGAAAGATATTTGTCATTAATGTCTTATTTGTGGCATGCCTTTTTTATTATCAGATTTTAAAACACCATATCTAGACATATTTTTAAAAATAATCTGCATGATATTATTTAAAATAAATTTACAATAAGGACTAACAAAGTATCAAGTATCATATAGAAATTAGAATAGTCATTATCAAAGTTGAAAATTTGCAATAATCTGTTAAAATAGGCATACAAAATACAATCATGGCAAAATCAAAAAAACCTGTAAAAACAAACGCCATGACAACTCCATCATTAACATCAAATTGGTTTGACATTAACAAATCAATTGATAACCTAAGACAAGAAATGGAAAAAGCATTTTTTGCATTCCCCTCAATATCCATGCCAAAAATGAACCATACCTCTTGTGACATTATTGATGAAGGAAGTCAATTTAGAGTAAAAATGGATACGCCTGGAATTCAAAAAAACGAGATAAAGCTCAATGTAACTGAAAACTCTATTGAGGTTACTGGAGAACATAAAGAAGAGGAAAAGAAAAAGAACTATCTAAGAAAAGAAAGGCATAGTATGTCATACTATCAAACAATTCCTCTCTCTGAGAAAATAATTCCAGATAAAGTAAAAGCAAAACTATCTAACGGAGTTTTAGATATAATATTGCCAAAAAACAAACCCACCCCCACACCTAAGAAAAAAGCTGTAAACATACAGTAATTTTTTCTTTCTTATTTCTTTGATTGATTCTGAAAAGGAATGCCAGAGTAATACATTATAAAGGATAATTGATTTTAAAAAAGTCTGATGAATCTCAAAAACATTACAGTGTTAGGTTCTGGGATTATGGGTCATGGTATTGCACAAGTTTCAGCTACTGCAGGATACAACGTAGTTCTAAGAGATATTGAGCAAGGATTTTTAGATAAAGCAATGGAGAAGATCAAATGGAGTTTAGACAAATTAGCAACTAAGGGGAAAATAACACAGCAAGAAGCAGATTCCATTTATTCTAGAATAACACCAGTTGTAAATCTTGCAGATGCTGTAAAAAATGCCCAGTTAGTTATTGAGGTAGTTCCAGAAATTATGGATTTAAAGAAAAAAGTTTACGCAGAACTAGATGCAGTTGCAGGTAAAGATGTAATATTTGCATCAAACACAAGCACTCTACCAATTACAGAAATTGCAAACACAACATCTCGCCCAGATAAATTCATTGGAATTCATTTTTTTAATCCACCTCAATTGATGAAATTAGTAGAAGTCATTCCAGGTGAAAAAACATCACATGATATAGTCGATTTAACTTTAGAGTATGTAAAATCTGTAAAAAAAGAGTCAGTAATTTGTAGACGAGATGTTCCAGGTTTTATTATCAATAGATTATTCATTCCGATGGTTCATGAAGCATGTTACATGATGGACAGAACGGGAGCAACTATGACTGAAATTGATTCAGCAGTAAAATTTAAGCTTGGTTTTCCAATGGGGATTTTTGAATTAGCAGACTTTACTGGAATGGATGTAATACACAAAGCAACTACAGAGATGTATCTTAGAGATAAAAAAGTGATTTTACCACACCCAACAATTGAAAAAATGTTTGATGCAAAAAAACTGGGCCAAAAATCAGGTGAGGGGTTTTACAAATACTCTGACGATAAATATGAACGCGTTGCATTGTCTGAAGAGATGGCACAAAAATGCAACCCAATTCAACTTGTTGCAAATATTTTAAACAATGCAGCTTGGCTTGTGTCTAACAAAGCAAGTGATATTGAAGAAATTGAAAAAGCAGCATTTCTGGGATTGGGATTAAAAAAACCACTCTTTGAGACAGCAAAAGAAATAGGAATTAAAAACATTGTAAACGAGTTAAAGCAATTAGCATCAAAACATGGTAAATTTTACGAGCCAGATCCTCTGTTAATTTCCATGCAGTAATTCAAGAATTTTCTTTACAGCATCTTTTGCAGTGTCAACACCAATAATCTTGACATTTTTTCTATGATCAACATATCCGTCAATGAATTTATCTGCAGCGCCACCTGTATTTCTTATTGCAACCATAGGTTTTTTGTGCATATATGCCGCACAAATCTCAGACAAGGTTCCAGATCCTCCTCCAACTATTATTATTCCATCAGCAGACAACGCAGTTAGAAAATCTCTTGTAAGCCCCATACCACTTGGAATCACAATATCACAAAATTCATTTGCATGTATTGGATCATCTTGAGGGATAATGCCAACAGTTAGACCATTTGAATCATAAGAACCCTTTGCTGCTGCTTTCATCACACCACCTAATCCACCAGTCATTAAAACACAATTAGATTTTGCTACTTCACAGCCAATCTCATATGCAATTTTTTCATGTGCAGGGGTACACCCATTATCATTATGACCAATTACCAAAATTTGGGTTTTCTTTATCAATAAAATGATTCAATTATTCACCGTCTAATACTTTCCTAACGCAAAAGATATTAAATAATAAAATACAAATCAGTCATGGAAAAACGTTCAATGCCAGTTTGTTTTACAGCAAAACAATACAAAATGATCGAAGAATTTGCCAAGAGAAATGGCATGCTAAATACAAGTCAAGCTCTTGAAAAGATCCTAAACAGTTAGTTACTTTAGTCATTTTTTTGTTTTTATTTAATCCAAAATATCTAAATTTTTGGTCTTAGTCAGATAGACAAATTTTGTATTAACTTAAATTATTTCAATTATAACATGTGATGTGGGATTACTAAGTAGAAAGCCAACATATTGTAGTATTTGCAATAAGGAGCTTACACACAAACATAAACCAAAAAGAGAATGGAACATCAAAGGTAGACTTTGCGGAGACTGTCATTTTGAGAAATCAAAGGAATACTATGAAGGAAAGGTCAGACAAGCGTGTGTTTTGTGTGGCACTACAAAGATAATCTCAGAGTTATGGGAACCAAGATGGCAATGGGATATGGAAGGTTTGTTGTGCAAAGAATGCTTTGATAATAAAGAAAAATCATTTGAGGTAAAAAAGAAATTTTGTGCAATATGTGGAACAACAATGGGATTTATCAGACATAATCCAAAAAGCAAATGGAAGATCGAAGGTCAACTTTGTAGAAAATGTTGGGACGATAAAAAAGCAGAACTGGGATAAAATGGGATTTTTTAAGAAATTTGCATGTGATGTGTGTAATAGAAAATTTTCTCATCAAGAAAAATTGATGAATCATAAGCAGATTGTACATGGAAAAGATTTACAATATGATTGTAAAGAATGTAAAAAATATTTTTCAAATATGGAAGATATGAGAACACATTTACAAAGAGAACACAGTTACAAAAAAGACAGATAATTAAATTGCCTTTACTGTTTTTACTACAGGTGGTCGCACTTTAGTAAACACTCTAAATCCACAGATGCATTTTATTTCAGGTAGTCTTGATAGCTCTGTGTTTGAAACATTAGTTCCACATCTTAGACAAGAGTAGATTACATCAAACGTTTCAATAGGAGTTTCTTCAACTGTTTCAAAATTTTCTTCAGCCATATTTATCATCAAAATTTCTATAATTTAAGGATACCAGATTAAGTCAGAGATAATTCAATGTAAACATCATCAGGAATTTTTAGTCTCATTAATTGTCGTATTGCTTTATCATCGGCATTAATGTTAATTATTCTTCGATGCATTTTCATTTCCCATTTTTCATATGTCTCAGTTCCACTGCCGCATGGGGATTTTCTTGTTGCAACATGTAATTTTTTAACAGGAAGTGGAGTTGGACCTTTAACTTTAACGCCGGTCTTTTTACCAATGCCCATGATCTCATTACAAACACCGTCGAGTTTAGGAAGACTAATGCTTGTTAATTTGACACGAGCAGTTTGAGTCATAGCAACTCAACCTATGGTTTATACTCTTCAGTAATTTCCTTAACAATTCCTGCTGCAATAGTTGCACCCATATCTCGTAGTGCAAATCTGCCCATTTCAGGGAATTCTTGGAAAGTTTCTATGCAAGTTGGTCTTACAGGTCTAATTTTTACAATTGCTGCATCACCAACTTTAAGGAACTTTGGATTTTCTTCTTCAACTGCTCCTGTAGCTGGATTAATTCTTTGTAAGAATTCAGTTACAGTTGCTGCCACTTGTGAAGTGTGACAGTGCATTACTGGAGTGTAACCAGGTGCAATTGCAGTTGGGTGATGAATAACAATAATTTGTGCTTTGAATTCTTTTGCAACCTTTGGTGGTGCATCAGGGGTTCCAAGTACATCTCCTCTTTTGATATCTTTCTTTTCAATACCTCTGAGGTTGAATCCAATGTTGTCACCTGCTTCTGCAGTTGGCATTTCAGTGTGGTGAGTTTCAATTGATTTGATTTCGCCGAGTGCACCAGAAGGCATTACAATGATTTTTTGTCCTGCTTTCATGATACCAGTTTCAACTCTACCTACAGGTACAGTACCTACACCAGTGATTGTATAGACGTCTTGAATTGGAACACGTAGTGGTTTACCAATTGGTTTTTCAGCTACAGTAAAGTCATCAAATGCTTGAATGAGTGTCTTTCCAGTATACCATGGCATGTTTTCAGATTTTTTGACCAAGTTGTCACCCTTCCATCCAGAAACTGGAATGAATGGTACATTTTCTAATTTATAACCGACAGATCTAACTAGTTTTTCGCCTTTTTCTTTTGCTGCTTTGTATGCTGCCTCTTTGTATTCGACTGCGTCCATTTTATTAATTGCAACAATGATTTGGCCTACACCTAGTGTTTTAAGCAAAAATGCATGTTCTCTAGCTTGACCACCTGCAGCAATTGCAGTGTCAGTTTCACCTTCTTTTGCAGAAAGCACTAGAATAGCGGCATCTGCTTCAGAAGCACCAGTAATCATGTTTTTGATAAAGTCCCTGTGACCAGGTGCATCAATTAATGTAAAGAAGTATTTTGGTGTCTCAAATTTTTGGAAAGCAAGATCAATTGTAATTCCTCTTTCTCTTTCATCTTTAATATTATCCATAACCCAAGCGTACTTGAAAGTATCACCTTTTCCGGTCTTCTCGGATTCGGCTGCGTGTGCTGCAATAGTTCTATCATCTACAACACCGAGATCCATTAAGAAATGACCCATAGTTGTTGATTTTCCATTATCAATATGACCTGTAACAATCAGGTTCAAGTGTGGTTTAACTGCCATATGACATCCGTGTGGGAGGGGATTTATTACTGTTATGAATTTTTGAAAAAAATATAGAAATTTTTCTAGATTTTTCAGATCAAAAAAAAATAAAAAATTACACATAAATCAAAGGGAAAAACAGAGAAGTTATGAAAATTACAGTTTCAGTAATCAAAGCTGATGTAGGAGGAATCGGAGGACATACTAGACCAAGTGATGCATTAATTGAAGCAGTTAGAAAGACTGTCAAAAATTCAGGAGATTTACTAATTGACCACTATATCGGATATTGTGGAGACGACGTCCACATTGTAATGTCACATAAACATGGAATTGATAATGATAAAATTCACAAACTTGCATGGGATGCGTTTATGGCAGGTACTCAAGTTGCAAAGCAAGAAGGACTTTACGGAGCAGGACAAGATCTTCTAAAAGACTCATTTTCAGGAAATGTAAAAGGAATGGGTCCAGGTGTTGCAGAAATGGAATTTGAAGAAAGACCTAATGAAGCATTTACAGTTTTTGCTGCAGATAAAACAGAACCAGGTGCATTTAACTACCCAATTTACAGAATGTTTGTAGACAGCTTAAGCAATACAGGATTGATCGTAAACAAATCACTTGCTAGTGGAGTAATAATTAATGTAATGGATGTGGAAGAAGGTAAAATTGCAAAACTATCATTGTGGGAAGACAAACCAACTATTGAAGCTGCATTAATGTATCCAGGAAGATATGTTGTATCAACTGTAACTACAAAGCAAGGAGAACCAATACTTGCAGCATCAACTGATAGATTACACAACATTGCAGGAACTTATGTAGGAAAAGATGACCCAATATTACTAATCAGAACACAAAAGAATTTTCCAGCAACTGAAGAAGTCGGAAGTGTATTTAACAATCCACATTACGTTGCAGGCAATACAAGAGGAAGCCACAATATGCCATTGATGCCAGTAAAACTGAATTCAGCAGCATCGATCAATTTTTGCATTCCAATTGTAGAGGCACTAGTCTTTAGCATGCATAATGGAAAGTTTACTGGTCCATTTGATGGATTTTCAACTCCTGATTGGGACTATGTCAGAGAGATCGCTACAAAAAAAGCACTTGCAATGAGAAGCCAAGGATTCATTCATCCAGCAACACTTGTTCCATCAGAATTAGAATATGCTGAAGGGTACAGAGCAAGAATGGACATACTAGAAACCAAGATGGTTCCAATTGATGACATAATATCAAAGTCCGAAAAGAAAGAAAATTACGAAGACCCAGATTAAATAATCAGAAAGGGTTAATACAAATCAGAGTGTACCAAAAACACCCATGCAAATCTTGAAAGTGTTTGATTGGAAGACGTATATTTTCACGGCCATTGCAGTTATCTCATTTTCAAACTTTATGGCAGTATTATTTGGACAAACCATACCTGCAACATTTATGACATTTTTCAAATATGCGGGAGAGACAATAATTTTAGCAACAGTCTTTTTGTTTGCACTTTCGTGGTTTTTAAAAGCAAGACCACATAACCGTCCAAAAAACTATTCAGTAGTTGTTTTTGATGTATATGGACAGATAAGCAAGATACAAGACATCCGTACAGAATTTAAAACGCATGATGTGGCATGGAGTTTTATGAAACAGTACAAAAAAGAATATCCGCTCTACAATTTTGCAATGGTATCAAAGCTTTCAAAAACAGATAAACCAACAATTTTCAGATATATCTAAAAACCATACAAGATTCAGACTTTTATTCAGGATGATATAATAAAACTAGAGTGGAGTTTGCCATTCTAGCTGATGCATTTAGTAAAATGGAGTCAACTACAAAAAGACTAGAGTTAACTCAACATTTAGTAGAATTATTTGAAAAAACTCCACAAGACGTAATTTCAAGAATTGTTTATCTTTTACAGGGAAAACTTAGGCCAGATTTTGAAGGAGTTGAATTAGGAGTAGCAGAAAGATTAGCGATAAGAGCAATTGCAAAATCTGCAGGTTCCGATAGCGCCGAGAAAAAAATAGAAGAAGAGTATAGAAAGAGTGGAGATTTAGGACATGCCGCATCTAAAATTTTGGAGCAAAAAGAACAGACAACATTCATGATGCAAGACATTACAGTGGAGCGAGTTTATGAGAATTTGTTTACAATTGCAAAGTTAGAAGGCTCAAAAACTCAAGATAGGAAGATGAAATACATCTCAGGGTTGCTAAATGATGCAAATCCAAATGAAGCTAAATTCATTTTAAAGATTTTACTTGGAACATTAAGACTAGGTGTAGCAGAAAATACAGTAATGGATGCTCTTGCAATTGCATTTACAGGAAATAAAGAAAACAGAAAAACATTGGAGCATGCATATAACGTATCAAGTGACTTGGGCAAAGTTGCAGAAACAATTGCAAGTAAAGGACTCAAAGGCATAGAAGAATTTGAAATTAATTTGTTTAATCCTATACGACCAATGCTTGCAGATAGAGTGAAAAGCGAAGAAGAAGCAATTGAAAAACTAGGAAATATTTTTGCAGCAGAATACAAACTTGATGGAGAAAGAGTTCAGCTGCACATTGAAGAAGAGAAAGTAATATTATTTTCAAGAAGTTTAGAAAACATCACAAGTTATTATCCAGACATTGTAGAAAAAATTCCTAAAGCAATTCAAGCACAAAAAGTAATTTTAGAGGCAGAAGCAGTAGCAATAAATGAAAACACTGGTGAATTTTTACCGTTCCAAGAACTTATGCATAGAAGAAGAAAATATCAAGTAGAAAAAGCAGTATCACAGTATCCAATCACTGTAAACTTTTTTGATGTGTTGTATTATGATGGAAAAAGTTGTCTGGAATTACCCTATAAAGAAAGACGAAGTTTGTTAGAAAAAATTGTAAAAGAAGATGATTATGCAAAACACATACCAATGAGTACTGTAAAAAGTCAAGAAGACATCGAAGAATTTTTGGAAAACAGTATCAATTCAGGATGTGAAGGGGTGATGTTAAAGATGTTAGATAAGCCATACCAAGCTGGGTCCAGAGGCAGTTACTGGTTAAAACTAAAAAGAGAATATAGAAATGAGCTTGGAGATAGTCTTGATCTAGTAGTAATAGGAGCATTTTTTGGAAAAGGTAGAAGAACAGGAAAGTATGGAACATTACTTTTAGCTTCATATGATTATGACACAGATGTTTTTACAAGCATATGCAAAGTTGGGACAGGATTCACAGATGAAGACCTGGATCAGCTCTATCAAATATTATCAAATAAAGTAACAATAAAGAAAAATCCAAGGATAGATAGCGATATGGAAGCTGATGTTTGGTTTGAGCCAGAATTAGTAATTGAAGTTGTAGCATCAGAAATTACTTTGAGTCCAATCCATAAAGCAGCAAGAAATGAGATCAGAAAAGATACAGGATTGGCATTAAGATTTCCAAAATTTACTGGAAAAATAAGATTAGAGAAAGATGCCGAGGACGCATCGACTAATGAAGAGATATTGACCTTATTCAAAGGACAGAAAAAAGTAGCTCATGATAAAAATTTGATGTGATTTGTGCTCAATAATTCCAAAAAATCATAGAGGATTTAAATTACCTCATGATATTTTGGAATTCAGAAATGTATAGCGGAGAGCTTGAAGTTCAAGCAAAAAGAAAGGCTATAGCAGTTTTACAAGACGAAATCAACCGAATCTTAAATGCTGCCAGAGAACTTGCAACACTACCAGATTTGATGATGAAAAAAGACAAAACAGGTATTAAAAATTCATTAGAGCAGATATCAACTATCGAAGAAGAAGTAGAAAATCTTAGAAGAAAAATAACTAGAGAAGTTGCTGACGTCGGAGGTTTAATCATGAATAGAGAAAATCTTCTAAACACAGCATATACAATGGATGAGATTGCAGGTTACATCACTGGAATTGCATTCAAACTTTCAAACATCAAGATTACTACATTAAAGAGCGCAAAGTTAGACGAAGACATTACAAAGTTGATTGAACTAGTTGTAGACGAGGTTTACAAATTAAATGAAATCATACGTAGTCTAAATACCAATACTGCGAATGCCATTGAACTTGCACAAGAAACACAAAAAATAGAACGTGAGATAGACATCAAATATAGACATGCTACAATCAAGCTTTTATCAGAAGTTACTAATACCAAAGAGCTATTACTGATAAAAGATGTAATTGAAGGAATTGAAGAAATGTCAGACAAATGTCAGCGTGTCTCTGATTCTTTCATATTATTAGCATTGAGTCTATAATATATCCACCACACCCAACTTTTTACTTAATTTTTATCTTGATTCATAAAACCAATAACAAATTATCCAATTTTTTAAAAAATCATTACAACATACATGCGTAAAATAGAGAATTCATATACACAGATAAATTAAAAAAACTAAATGAAAACAGAGCTTGTTGAAAATAGAATCATAGTATGGAACATTGAAGATTCTCGTAAATTATTTAGTCATGGATATTATGGCAAACCAATTGGAATACCAAAACCAAAACCAGAAGAGATTAACGTTCCATTGATTTTAGACCTAATTGAAGGACTGTACCTTCTAGAAAATAAAAAAATTACAATTTACAAATTAAATCAAAAGATCACAATAGATTACATGATAGAAATGTGTAAAAAAGAGTATCATGATTTTGACAAAAAATATCTAGTATACAAAAACTTTCGAGATAAAGGATATGTGATTAATCCAGGAATAAAGTTTGGATGTGATTTTGCAGTTTATGAGAAAGGACCAGGTATTGATCATGCACCATTTTTAATTCAAGTATACAATAGAAGTGATCCAATCACATCTACTGGAATTGTTTTGGCAGGAAGATTAGCAACTACGGTAAGAAAGCAATTCATCTTAGCAATTCCAAGAGGAAAAGATAAAGTTGATTTTCTAGCTCTTGATTGGTGGAAGGCTTAGAGTTTTTTTATGTGTCCAGCTATTCTATCGTAAATCTCAAAAAGTTCTTTTGTAATTCCAAATGCAAGATGATTCTTCCACTTAGGTCGAATTCGAATAGCACCGTCAGTTGGTTCGACAAATATTGTAGCATCATCAATTGATTGTTTTGCAATCATTTCATTAAGCTCGCTATCTTCATTCAGTCTTCTTGCAAGACTACCACCACCATCCCACTCTACTTTAAGAATGGTCTTTGATGAAAAATGTCCCTTTGTAATTAGTTTAGTTTTTGCAACATAATCTTGATCATTTTGTCCGGATTGTTTTCTAACAATAAAGTGTGCTTGATATCTATCTAGTGCGCCCCATGGCATTGGATTTGTGTCTTGCATCGTTATCCCTTTTGAATAATTTGAATTACGTCAATATTAGAATTAGTAACATCAAGACAACCCTTGTTTGATACCATTCTAGGTGTTTGAGAAAAATATCTACTATAATATTCGCCTTTTTCAACATCATCGCTTCCAATTTCTTTAGATTTAGAATCTACGCCGATCTCCTTTAGCATACCAGAGAATTTCTCAGGCCATGATTTTAAAACAAATGTATCTGACTCAGAATCATGCATAAAATACAAAAAACTATACCCACAAATAAAGATATCAAGAAATTATTCTCAGAGATCAATCGAATTAAATAATACAAAAGTTTCGTAAATATGTCTATGCTGAAATTTCAAGGCAAAGTTGCACTAGTAACTGGTAGTGGAACTGGAATAGGTCAAGCCATTGCTAAAAAATTTATTGAAAATGGTGCCAGTGTGATAATTCTTGGTAGACGAAAAGAGCCCTTAGAAGAAACATCAATTATGCTTAATGAAATCATTTCCAAAGTAAATAGTGGAGCATCAGTAAAAATTTTCTCCGGAGTAGATGTAAGCGATGAATCTGGAATGAATGAAATGTTTGATACATTAAAAAAAGAAAATGTCATAGTTGACTATGTAATTAACAATGCGGGTGTTTCAGGCCCAGTAACATGTTTTTCTCATGCATCACTTGATGAGTTCAAGAGTGCTGTCGAGATTCATTTGACCGGTACATTTTGGGGATCAGTGCAAGCTCTCAAAGTAATGAAAGAAAACGGCAAGATTGTAACAATATCCACATTTTTCACTGAAGAAAGACCGCATGAACAAAGACCGTACAGATTTAGAAGTCCATACACTGCAGCACAAGGTGCAAAGAACAGACTAGTTGAGGCAATGTCTTGGGAATTAACTGATAAAAAAATTATATCTATTGGAACAAATCCAGGTCCAGTTCACTCAGATAGAATATACAAGACGGTTTACCCAAAAGCAGCAGCAGAGTTTTTACGAGTTAGCGGATTTGAAGACTTGACTCCAATACAAGTTGATGCCGCAAATAAAGAACTATTCCCACTATTAGGCGAGGATGATAAAATTGTAAAAGAAGGAATTGAAAAAGCAGCTCAAAAACTAGCAAAAGAAATGAACAAAGATGTTTCAAAATTAACTGTAACAATTACTAATTTATTAAACAAGATTCAAACCATTGCTGAAAAAGTTCAGAAAAATACATCACATATGATTGCAGACCAGCAATTCTTATCACAAGTTCAGGTGGCTGAATCAGTTTTGAATTTGTGTGACGATAACATTGCAAAAATATTAAATGGAAAAGTCATTCCAGGAGATAGAGTATTTTATCCAGTTAAACCATTTATTGGTACAACAACACCAGGAGTACATCAACCTGATTTTACAGGAAGATCGGTTGTTTTTACAATTGACGCAACTGAAAAATCAGATGCACAGAGAGTAGAATATCTGGCTCAACACGTCATAAAAAATGGTGGCAAAGTTGCATGTTTTATCTCTGAATCAACACCAAAAGAATTACAAGAATATATCAGCTCAAAATTTCATTCACATATAGTAAATATCAAGAATCCAAATGAAGTTAAAAAATGGTTAAACACCGCAAATACAAATCTTGGAAGTATTTTAGCAGTTATACATATCACAGGTAAACTGCCAAACATTTCAAAACTAGTTGAACTATCAAGAGCAAAATGGGAAGAATTAGTTGAAAAATTCATCATCACCCCTGCAACAATAGGACAAGGTGCACTAGAACAATTTGTTCCAGGGGGAGGAGACGACCCAAGACTATTCAAAGATGCAAAAGGTGCAATGATGATAATTGGTCCGGATTTGCCAGTCGGTCCAAAAGTTACAGGAATGCAAAGAGCTCAAGTCGAAGTATTTCGTGGGGCTCTAAGACCATTTACTACCACAGTAAATCAAGAACTTAGTGATGTTCTAAATTCAAAGATCAGAATATTTTCTATCTTCCCAGGTTCTGTAACTGGAATAGAACCAAAAAATGAGAAAATAGCTCAAGCATTAAATTTCCTAGTAACCGATAGTGCTCTTGATTCATCTGAAGTCACATTTTGTGTTGATGAATCAAGATTAGAATGAAAAAATTTTCTGAACTTAAAGTTGGAGATGAATTTTTTTCCACGTGTAGTATTTCCGAAAAAGAATTAACAGAATATTTCAAATTTTCAAGAATAAAAAATGCATTTTTAGAAGACATGCAAAATGCCAAACAGAAAATTGTTTCAGGCAGAGCAATTTTATCCAGAATGGAAGGGGAGTTTACTAGACTGAGTCAAATTTATGGAAATCACATAGTTTTTGTTGGAACAGATGGGGATTCTGAATGGGAGAATAGAAGTAGTAGATTTCTAAAACCGTTGTACACTGATGATGTACTGAAAATAAAATTTACAATATCTGCAAAAGAAGACATCGACGACGAATTTGGAAAGATTGCAATCAACTATGAAGGAACAAAACAAGACGGGGAGATTGTTGTACTTTCAAAGAAAAACTGGTATAGAATTAAAAAATCAATAACCTAGATCACGATATCTAATTGGTTTTAACTCACACGTACAGTCTTCTCTTTTTCCACATTTAGGGCAATTACAAAGACACATCAGCAATGATGTGTTACACACATTACACTTTGTGTATTCAGCAAAATCTTCTCTCATTCGATATAATTATAGATTAAAGAAAAATAAACCTAAAATTAATAATCTTAAAATTTGTTTGATATCTTTTAGAATTTCATACAAGTGTCAATTGGATTTATTCAGTATATTGGCTTAAAACCAATTCGGGCATCAAATAACGACCATACAATTGTATAGCAATGGTTTAATTCAAATATCAAAAATATATCGCATGACTTTAGATTGTAACTGCACAGTCAATGATTATGGAGAACTACTCCAAGAATGTGAAGGACACAAAGAAGCCAACTTCATGAAATAGTTTTTTTAAAAATTTTGATGCCCCCTCAAAAATGGAGGCAAATGAAATGCGTTAACTAGTTTATGTGAGCTATTTGGCTTCCAGCTAACACCGCGAGATGTCCCTGACTCAATGAAAGTGCAAATACAAAACACAGTATTAACAAACATTAGTTAAAAAAAGACACTTTTTAGTAAACTCTTACAACATATTTTCATGAAAATGTAAAAAATTTATCAAATATACAATAAAGATAAAAATTATATATTTTTTTGAGGAATTTTTAAAATAATATCCTGACTAAAAGATAAGAGGTACTATACAGAACATGTTTTGATTAAAAATGCAATAATTTAACATACAAAAATAAATTTTCAGTTGCAGAATCAAAAAATAATTTGAACGCAGCTAAAATAATAATTGATGAAACTAGAATTTGCAGATACCTCTCTTTGATATCTAATGAAAGTCTTGCACCAACTATTCCACCAGCAAATGCCCCAGCTGCCAATAATCCAGATTGCATAAAGTCAGGATGACCCAAAATACTGTGAACAATAACTCCAGATAAAGATGCAAAAAGCAAAATAAATTGCGATGTAGGAGCTGCTTTTTTCATAGTCATTCCCATTCCAACTACCATCAGGGGAACAAAGATAGTACCCCCACCTATTCCAAAAAATGACGAGATTATTCCTGCAAAAAAACTTGCCCCTATTGCAAATACGATCATTTGTTTTGTTATAGTCTTTTCTCTTGTCTCTATCTTTTTTCTCAAAAAAATATAGGCAGCAGAGGATACTAACACCAGACCAAATAGAATCTTAAAGATTGAAGGGGTTACGTCACTTGAGATATAGGCTCCAAATATAGTTCCAGGAATACTTAGCAGTCCTAGTTTTAGTCCAAGAGAATATTCAATTCGCTTTTGTCTAGAATATGAAAAGGTAGAAGCTACGGCATTACTAAATGCAGCAAACAAACTGTTACTTGCAGCTAAAGTTGGAGGAAATCCAAAAAAAGTCAATACCGGGACTACTATTATTCCACCACCGAGACCTATCATTGAACCAAGGATTCCAGCTGCAAACCCCAATGGAATTAACCATAATTGATCAATCAAGATGTCCAACCATGGAAATTGTAAACATTACTTGAATTTAGTTTGATATGATAAGCTTCCAAAGGTATCCTTCAGAGTTTGTAGTAATTTCTAATAATAATTGCTTATTTGCCAACCCACTAATCTCAGAGGAACTAGTAGTTCGCTTTGCCTCCAAGTGATGGGACTTTGCAGCATCAATCCATAAAGATGTAGATTCAAAATTTCCAGGTTTTTTATCTTGCCAGCAATCACATACTAGTGACTCTATCATTATTTGATAAGTTGTCTTTAATGAATCAAGATTAGAGAGATATGGGTCTGTTTGGATTACACCAAGTACGGCATCTGGAGAATCTAAAGTTCCAACCATGTGGATGTTTCCAAGAAATTTCCCCTCAGAATCTTTAAGCTCAGTTGAGGTACAATAAGTGATTGAATTTTGCTTTATCTCATCTTGATAAAAGGTACAGTATTTGGCAATAGAATCACCAGTAAATTTCAATGGACTTGACATCAAAATTCCATTAGATGCAAGGGATGATTTTAAAATAGAATTAGAATCAGTATAAGAAAGATTCAATTTTTCATATTCCACGGGCTCACGCATTATTGGTTCAACTGTTGGCTGACTAAAAGTAATCCCAAGAAAAACAAGGGCTATTCCAATACCTATTACAATTGGGAATAAAATATTATTTTTCATTTTATCGTTTTATTTTTCATTAATAAAATAAGGTTTTGCAATTCTAAATTGAAATAATATTTAGCTTCGAATCTTTTGTAATGTTAAATTTATCTACAAAACCAGCAGTAACCTCTAATATATACAGGGCTT
>CAZQXU010000022.1:0-14114 GCA_964597385.1 uncultured Nitrosopumilaceae archaeon
CCATTAAATTTAACTGAAGATGATTTTTTAAACGCATTTGAAAATAATGCAAAAGATGGTGTTGATTATACTACTATCCACTGCGGTATTACAAAAGACATTGCAAAAAAAATTCTAAAAGTCAAAAGATATGGCGGTGTGGTAAGCAAGGGTGGAACAATTACTGCTGCTTGGATGTTACGACATGATAAAGAAAATCCATATTTGACTCATTATGATTACCTTATTGAAATTGCTAAAAAATATGATGTTACATTTAGCTTAGGTGATGCATTACGTCCTGGCTCTATTCTTGATTCTCACGATGAACTTCAGGTTCAAGAAATGATACACATGTCTCAACTAACAAAACGTGCTCATGAACAAGATATTCAAGTGATGGTGGAAGGACCAGGACATGTTCCGTTAAATGAAGTTGCAACTAATGTCCGGTTAGCAAAATCTTTGATAGGTGATGTTCCTTACTATGTGTTAGGTCCCTTGGTGACTGATGTTGCTTCAGGTCATGATCATATTGCAAGTGCTATTGGTGCAGCTGTTTCTGCAAGTGAAGGTGTTGATCTATTATGTTATCTTACCCCTTCTGAACATCTTGCGTTGCCTAATGCTGATGAAGTAAAGGCTGGTCTAATTGCATATAGAATTGCAGCACATGCAGCTGATTTGGTGAAACTTAGAGATAAGGCAATAAAATGGGACATGGCAATGACTGAAGCTCGCAGAACATTGGATTGGGAAAAACAAATTGCGTTATCTATTGATCCTGAAGAGGCAGCTAAGATTCATGGTAGAACTGGACAACGTCCAGGAAATAATGTTCCTTGTACAATGTGCGGTGGAGCATGTGTCTATGTCATGTTACCTCAACAAAGAAAATATGACAAAGAAGAAAAATTACAACAGATTTAGTAATACTTTTTCAAGACTGGGAACTGAATTATAATTTTTTAATTCATCTACTCTTATCCACAAATATTCTGAATTTTCCCAATTTAGTTTAACTTCTGGATTTTTTGCTTCAAATAAAAATGGAAATATTTCCCATTCATGATTTTCATATTGTGGTGAATTTACTCTGAGTTTTTCCGCAGATTTTATTAATTTTATTTTATCTTCTGAAATGCCAGTTTCTTCAAAAATCTCTATTTTTGCTCGTGTTAAAGGAGTTTCATTTTTTTCAATAATGCCGCTAACTCCTGCCCATAAACCCCTCATAGTTTTTACTTTGTCACTTCTTTTTAGAATGAGTATTTTTTGTTCATCTTTAATAAAAGATGTAACAATTTTGGTTGCACGCATTTTTCTTATTTTTCAACGGCGTGTACCATTTTTGTCAATTTTTTATAAGAATCATCCAAGTTTGTATTTGCAGAGAGTTTTTCTTGACAATTTTTAATGTAATCTATCACTTCTTCTGTCTTTGATTCTTGTACTGCTGTGAGTAGTCTGCCTATATCTTTCCAAAGTTCTTCTGCAACCCTTCTAATTTCAGGATTTGCAATAATTGTTTCAATTAATTCTGGCGATTCTGTCATTATGCTTTCAGCAAGTATTTTTTGAACTCTGAATGTAGTTCCTGACATTTTTTCAGTTAATGACATCTTTTCATCTTTTGAAATAATATTTGCAAATACAAGATTCATCAAATGTGTTAATCCTAAAATAACTGCAATTTTTTTATCATGTTCAACTGCATCGATTGTTACAAAATTTGCACCATCAAAAAGTTCTTTTACAACTGTCAATTCTTTTTTTGCATCTTTTATTGGAACTGAAATTATGTTTTGTCCTTTGATTGATTTTGCTCCAGGACCAAACATTGGATGAATACATATCGGATTAATTTTTGCAGGCATTTTTGATAATGATGCTACTACCTTAGATTTTTCTGATGATATTTCAATTAGATATGTTCCTCTTTTCATCTCTTTTGCAATTAATCTAATTATCTCTGGTGTTCTTCTTGTAGGAGTACACAACACAACATAATCTGCTTTTAAAATACTTCCTACTAGGGAATCTGATTGGATTATTCCTTTTCCTTGTATTTTGTTTTCACTATCGTAACCAGTAACTTCAAAATCATTTGCTAGAAAATATTTTGCAAACCATTGCCCCATTTGACCCCCTACTCCTATTATTGTAATTTTTTTCTTCATTGCTTATCTCTCAACATATTACCAAGTATATTCATTCCCTCCATTAGTATTTTTTCGTCTTGACATGCCGATAATCTAATGAAATTCTTAAATTCTCCAAAACCCTCTCCAGGTGCTACAGCTAATCCTTTTTCTAAAAGATTGTTTGCAAATTGCACTCCACTAAAACCATCTTGATTGACCCGAGCAAATAGATACATCGCTCCATCTGGTGCAACAAAGTCCAAATTCATCTCTTTTGCCTTTTCAACCAATACATTTAGTCTGGTTTGTACTGTATTAGTATTATCTGATATGTCTGCCTCCAAGGCTTTCATGGCAATATATTGAATAGGTTCAGACACATTTGTCAGGCAAAGAGCTTCTAATTTTGATAATTTTTCTATGATTTCTGGTCTTGAAATGGCATATCCTATTCTAAATCCAGTCATTGCATGTGATTTTGAAAATGATTGTGTGATGATACTTTTATCGTAATTATAGCAAAGTATGCTTTTCCATTTTTTGTATGCATATTGAGAATAAATTTCATCACTTAAAATGTATAACTTATTTTTTATTGCTATCCTTACAATTTCATCTTGTAATTCTTCTGGAAGAATTTTTCCAGTTGGATTGTTTGGATAATTTAGAATGATCATTTTTGTGTTATTATTGATAACTTTTTGAATTTGTTCAATTGTAGGTTCCCACTTTCCTTCCAAAGTGGTAGTGATGGTTCTTACTTTAATTCCTGAATTTAATGCGCATTCTTTGTATGCTGGCCATGATGGTTCAATTACAATTAATTCATCTCCAGGATTTAGCAAAGTGGTAATAGCAGTATAAATTGAAAAGCGAGCTCCTGGGCTAACCATTATGTTCTCTTGTGAAACTTCAACTCCAAATTTCTCAGATGAATATTTAGCAAGTGCTTCTCTAAATGACGGTAATCCTTTTGCATTTCCGTATTTCAAAAATCCTTTATCAAAAACTTCTTCAAGAGCTTTTTTAACAATCTGGGGAGGGGGAAAATCTGGTTCGCCTACTTCCATGTGGATAATTTTTTTCCCGTCATGTTCCATTGCTTTAGCTTTATGAAAAATTGATAGGTGCGTTTGTTTGCTATCTGATTGTACCTTAATTGACTCATTAAGTAAAAAGTTTAAAAATTTTGTTGCAATTGATTCATCAAATTTTAAATCGTTACACAATGTGATTATTTTTGAGCGAAGATTATCTTCCCGAGTTTCATCTGTTACACCCTTTCCTATGTTTTTTTTAATTTCTCCAATTTCTTTAGAAATATCTGTTCGCATTTTTAGCATCTTGATCATTTCTATAGTGATCTCATCAATTCTATTCCGAAGTTGGTTGATGTCTGACATATCGTTACAACACAGGCTTGATTGCCCCAGCTAAAAGAGCATGATCTGCCAAAGTTAGAGCAACTAATGAATCTACTACTGGCGGGGCTCTAGGGACGACACATGGATCGTGTCTTCCTTTTACTTGCAGTATGGTGTCTTTTTTAGTTTTGATATCTACAGTACTTTGTTTTTGTGCTATCGATGAAGCAGGTTTGAATGCAATTCTAATCGTTATTGGCATACCGTTTGATATCCCGCCTAAAATTCCTCCCGAATTATTTGTTTTTGTAATTATTTTCCCTTTTTTTATTGTGTACAAGTCATTATTTTCTGAACCAAATAATTCTGAGCCTTGAAACCCTGAGCCAAATTCTACTCCTTTAACGGACGGAATTGAAAATATTGCTTTACTTAAATCTGATTCTAATGATCCAAAGATAGGTTCTCCAATTCCAACTGGTACGTTTGTTGTGATTGATTCTATTATTCCTCCGAGAGAATCTCCTTTTTTTCTTGCATCTAATATTGATTCTCTCATTTTACTTGCAGTTTTTTCTTCAGGACATCTTATTTCATTTTTGTAAATTGAGTTAATCATTTTTTCATTAAATTTATTTTCCATTTTTATTTTTCCAATCTGCGTTGTAAATGAATTTGTTTCAACACCTAGTGTGACTTTTAATAATTTTCTTGCAATTGCTCCTCCCATTACATGAGTGGCAGTTAATCTACCAGAAAATCTACCTCCGCCTCTATAATCATTAAAATGATTGTATTTTACCATGGCCGGATAATCTGAATGTCCTGGTCTGAGCTTAGTTTTCAAATCTTCATAATCTTTTGATTTTTGATCACTATTCCAAACTATCATTGTAATCGGCGCACCTGTTGTATGTCCTCTAAAAACTCCTGAAATAATTTCTACAACATCTCCTTCTTTTCGCTGAGTAGAAATTAATGATTGACCTGGTTTTCTAAGATCTAACATTTGTTGAATTTCTTTTTCATCAATTTCTAGTCCTGCGGGACAACCATCTAATACCGCTCCTATGGATTTTCCATGACTTTCACCAAAACTGGTTAAAACAAGACGCTGACCAATTGAACTTCCCGGCAACATATTCTGATAGTAAATTGATGCTTATAATTCCTCATTATGAAAAAATACAAAAAATTTTCTCAAAATGAATGAATTTTCTATCAATTTACATGTGTTTAAAAATTATATGTTTTCTTTAAAATAATTATAATTATTACAATTAATACTTAAATATCAAAATAACGTATATTATATGTGCAAAAACGTGTAAAATCTAACAAATGATTTGCGCGGC
Organism: uncultured Nitrosopumilaceae archaeon; assembly: GCA_964597385.1. GTDB lineage: Archaea > Thermoproteota > Nitrososphaeria > Nitrososphaerales > Nitrosopumilaceae > Nitrosarchaeum. The sequence continues at coordinate 4,843 of CAZQXU010000022.1, forward strand.
TCTGCGAAAAATGCATGTTATCTTCGTAAAAACGAAGTGGGTGAGGAGAATGCTTTTCACTCTATACAGGGTCGCGCCTTTTACCCCCTTTTGATAATTTTTTTAAAATTTTATACTGTTGTTATTTTTGCCCCTAATCTGTTCATCTCACTAACAAAATTAGGATATGACACCGAAACTGATTCATAATCTGTTACAGTACAATTGCTAACATACATTCCTGCAATACAAAATGCCATGAATAATCTATGATCATTTTCTGAATTTAATAGCGCCCCTCTTAATTCATTTGATGACTCTAAAATTAAACCGTCTTCTTTCTCTTGTACTTTAATTCCTATTTTAACTAGTTCTCTAGATAGTATGGAAATTCTATCTGTTTCTTTTAATCTTGCATGTTTTACATTTATGATTTCAATTGGATTTGTTGTTTTTAATGCTAGAATTGCTAACGGAGGAAGTAGATCTGGTGAATTGTTTAAATCAAATCTCCCGCCACTAAGTTTTTCTGGCGTTTTAATCGTGATATGTTCTTCTGCTATGGTTACTTTTACTCCCATCTGTTCTAAAATATCTATAAACACTTCATCTCCTTGAGGTAGATTTCCAATTTTTCCATGAATTACAACATTTTCTCCATTTAATACTACAGCTGAAAGTAATAATGCTAAGCTTGAAAAATCAATTGGTACTGTAAAAGTAGATGGTTTGTATAATTGTGGTGCAATGTTGTATTTTTTATATGGAATTAACGTTTGTACAGTAACTCCAAAATTTCTCATCGTTGCAATAGTTGCATCGAGATATGGTTTTGACACTAAATTTCCATCTATGTTTAAGTTAATTCCTTTCTCAGTTAATGGTGCACAAATTAGTAGGGCTGATACAAATTGACTCGAAAAATTTCCAGGGATTGAAATATCTCCGCCTACAATTCTTCCTGTAATTTTTATTGGTGGCATTCCATTTGTTGAAGTACATTTTGCTCCTATACTTTTTAATGCATCAAGTAGTGGCTGCATTGGTCTTTTTTGAAGACTAGAATCCCCTGTCAATGTAATTTCATTATTAAATAATCCTGCGATTCCAGATGCAATCCTTATGGTCGTTCCTGAGTTTTTAGCATCGATTTCAGGTACATTTATGTCGAATTTTATTGGTTTTCTGACAATTATTGACGAATCTGATTCTTCAATTTCTGCTCCAAATTTCTTACACGTATCTATTGTTGCAATTGTATCATCTGAAAACAACACATTATCAATTTTACTATCATTGCCTGCAAGTGCTGCAAGAAAGATTGCTCTGTGTGAATAACTTTTATTTGCAGGACATGTGATCTGGCCTGTTATTTTTGATTTTTCTACTTTACAATTCATGAACTTCTGCCTTTTTGTTATTGATTTTGGATACTATTACATTTCCTTCTAATGTTGAAAATACTTTTTTTATGTTTGACTCGTTTTCCTTTTTTGTGACAGCTGCTATTGCAGGACCGTTTCCTGAAACTGATGCTCCAAGTGCTCCTTTCTCCAATAAATTAATAATTATTTTTGGATCTGAATTTAATATTGCAGCTGTTGCTAATCCATTGATGTTCATTGCATTCCAATAATCTGCTTTTTTTGCTAACTCCCATGCACCATTAAATACATCTGAAAGAATTTTTAGATTTTTTAAATTTCCTCGTTTTCTATTTTTAGGAATAAATATGACTGCAATTAAATTTGTAGGTGCTTTTTCTGAATGTATTCTGTTTTTTTTAAAATTATCAGTTACATTAAATCCTCCATAATAGCATGAGCATGCATCATCATATGCTCCAGTTATGCTTACTTTAGCTTCTAATGATGCATCCACTCCTGCAAGTAAAATTTGTTTATCTGTTAATTTTGGTTTGAATATTTTTGCGCATGCAAGAGCAACTGCTGATGAAATTGCACTTGAACTTTTTAATCCATATCCTGTGGGTATTTCCGAATTTAGTGTAATGTCTATCTTGTTTTCATCCATCTCTTTTTTTGAAAGGATTTTTTCTACGGTTTTATTTATTAATCTAGAACTTAGGCTCTTGTTTTCTGATTGGATAAAAATTCCTTTACCCTGACTGGTCTCAATTATTGCATCTACTTTTAATTCAATGCCTAATGTTGCACCCTTGTGGGTAGCAATTGCATTTACAAGTGATACTGCACCATGTACTGTAGCCATCGCTTTTGCCATTATACTCCTCCTAACAATGCTTTTTTCATGGCATTATAAGGTGCTTCTACACCATGCCATATTTGAAACGCTCTGGATGCTTGACCTAATAGCATCTCATAACCATAAATTGTGATGGCGCCTTTTTCTTTTGCCTTTTTTATAAAATCTGTGTTTATTGGAGAATACACTATATCGTATACAATTGTTTTTGAGTCAATTCCATTAAGTGAAATAATACTTGGTTCATTTTTCAAACCTACTGATGTTGCATTTACGATCACATCATAATTTTTTGCCGTATCTCTTACTTCTTCTATTCTAATTGCATTTGCTTTTAATCCAATTTTATTTGAAAATTCTGAGATTTTATTTGCATTCTCTAAAGTTCTGTTTGCTATGGTGATACTTTTTGCATGTTCTTTTGCAAATCCTGCTACAATAGCTCTTGCAGCTCCACCTGCTCCTAATAACAAAACTTTCAAATCTTTTAAGTTCAAATTTCTTTTTTTAAATGGTTCTAAAAATCCATCCATATCTGTATTATATCCTTTTAAAATTCCATTATCGTTTGTAACTGTATTTACTGCACCTATAATGCTACAAGACTCGTCTAATTTATTCAGGTATTTCATCATTTCAACTTTATGTGGAATTGTAACATTAAATCCATCTATCTTAATTTTTTTAAGTGATTCTATTCCTTCTTCTAATTCATCTTTTGCTATTTTATATGCAATATATGAGCAATCCAAATTCAATTCTCTAAATGCTGCACTGTGAATATTTGGCGATAATGAATGATCAATAGGATCTCCAATAACTGCAAATGTTTTTGACATCTTATTTTCTAGATTACTATGATTGATTTAAACTCTCAACTATGTGTTAGATATCTTTTTGTTTGCATGTTTTTTATAAATTCTAAAATTATATTCTTTATTTGGTTGGGCTCTTAATATTTAGTTCATCTTTAGGCGGATGATTTTTTTTACCTCATCAACACTGAATTGTCCTGGCGCTATTGGCTTTCCAAGTGATACGTAGGTGTATGGGCTTCCTAGGTATAGGCACAAAATTCTTGATAATCTCCCATTGTCACCCATCGAAAACGCTATCAAACTGTTTTTTTTATTTTGGCTATAGAGTTGAAGAGTCGTAGTAGAATCTTTAGCTGATTTGGCAGTAGTGACAATTTTTACATTATTTGAAAATTTGTTCATCTGAGTCATTTTGTTTTTTAACTCAGAAAATTTTGGAGTTTTTTTAAAATCATGCCATGAAACAAGCAATCTGGTCTTTGTTGATTTGAGATATCTTGCCAATTCTTTATTTTTTTTAATTGTATTAAATTCAACATCGAGTAAAAATGGATTATATTCTGAAATTAATTTTAATATTGCAACTCTTTCTTTTTCACTGCCTTCAAATTTACCCCCTTCTGATTTTGGTCTAAGTGTACATACTACTTTTTTTAAATCACCTTTGATGTTTTCTAATGTCTGTGGTATGTCTTCCTTTTTTAAAAAATCAAATCTCACTTCTGCATAGTCTGATTTTTTTAGTGCTTGTTTTAGATTGTTTTTGATCTTATTTGATGAATTTTCTGCAATTGATACACAAGTTTTGTATTTCATTTTATTTTTCTAAAATATATTCATCTGATACTTCCATTCCAAAATGTCTACCTGTTGCAGATTTTGCATGAACCATTACTGAATCTCCTTTCTTGAGATGAGTAACTGATACAAGTTGACCGTTTGGTTTTACAAAGCGAATTGTTTCAGCGTCTTGTGCAATTATTCCTCCAATTTCTCCTCCCACTGATGCTTTAATCATCAACATTGGGCGTCTTTCTATTTTTGATCTTCCTACAGTAGCTCTTCTTGCTTTACCTTTAGAATTAATTATTAATACCTCAGAACCAGTTTCTACTTCTGAAAGGTAATTTGTAGTGCCATCAGGAGATAATGTATAACAATGAACTGCTCCAGCGTTTACTCTAAATGGCCTTGGCGATGTAAATGATGAACCTACTGATTCATTGTGAACTAGAAATAGAAAATTTGATCTGCTTCCAATAAGCATTCCTTCTCCTTTATGTAACATAGATGCTGTGTCAACACAAACTCGCTCTCCGTCTCCTACTTCTTTAATCTCGATAATTTTTGCAGATTTCAAATCAAAGTTTCTAGTTCCTAAATACACCATAGCTTCTCTTACTTCATTAATTGAACCTGTATTGAAAATAACGCCGTCTACTCCCACTTCAAGTATTGAAAACATCTTTCTTACTTCTTCTGGTGTATTTGCCATAGCAAAAATTTTTGTATTGATCTTGTGAAGTTTTGCAATTATGTTTTCAAGTGGAATTATTTTCCAGTCTTTTACTTCAACTATTACAAAATCCAGTCCTTTTTTTGCAACTGTTAAAATATTTTCAATGTCTTTATTTGATAACACCTCAAATTTCCTGCCTATCTTTTTCCCCTTTGGTTTTGCTGAACCTTCTTTTTCAATTACTATATAATTTGCAGCAGGTGATGGATATACAGTATCTAATTTTGTCTTTTTAGCATTCAATTTTTTTGGATCAAGATATACTGTTTTGATCCCCTCTTCTTCTAACTGTGGAAGGAATTTTGATAATTGCGCTTGAGGTACTTTGGGCGAAATTATTAGCTCTCTAATTTTGCTCAAGTTTTTTCATTGCTTCCTTTGCGGATTCTTTTCTGAAAATTATTGATGCTAATGCTTCTACTATCTTTTCTGGATTTTTATGTGCAAAAATATTTCTACCATATGTTACACCTTTTGCTCCTGCAGTCATCACATCTTCTGTCATTTGTAAAATATCTAAATCTGTTTTTGTTTTTGGTCCTCCTGCAATAACAATTGGAACTGGAGTGCTCTTTACAATTTTTGCAAATGAATCTATATCTCCTGTGTATAGTGTTTTAACAATATCTGCTCCACACTCTGCTCCTATTCTTGCAACATGTCCTACAATTTCTGGATCATGAGGATTTTTGATATTTTCTCCTCTTGGGTACATCATTGCTAATAGTGGCATATCCCATTTATGACACTGGTCTGCAGTCATTCCAAGCTGTTCTAACATCTCAGGTTCTTCTTTACCGCCGATGTTGATGTGAAGTGATACACCATCCGCTCCAAGTCTTACAGCTTCTTTTACTGTACCTGTTAGCATTTTACGATTAGGAGACATTGACAAAGAAGTACTACTTGAAAAATGAACTAACACCCCAATCTTTGTTGGTTTTGGTAATGTTTTGAGAATTCCTTTGTTAATTATGATACTTGTAAGTCCATGCGTTTCACATCTGTAAATCATGGATGCCGGATCTGCTAATCCTTCAATAGGTCCATTTGAAATTCCATGATCCATTGGAATGCATAACATTTTTCCTTTTCTAAGAATTCGATTTAGTCGAATCTCATGACCCGATACCATGGCTGAATCTGTTTTTAGTGCCCTACTTAAAAATAACGTGAATCTTTAACTCAAAATTATCTAATTTATGCATGAATATGTCTGATGTGTTCTTTTTGCCTTATTCCTATCAAGGAATAAATAGAAATCATAGATGTTGTTGAACAAGTTAATTGAGTCAAACTACTGAACAAATTAATCGAAGTGACATTGGAGATATTCTTGAAAATTCTCTAAATGGTCATAGACCAGGTCCTGAAGATTGTCTTAGATTATTAGAGTCTGATGATGTGCATCTAATGGGTCTAGTTTCTGGTCATTTGACAAGAAAGCAATTTGGAAAGAAGGTCTCTTTTGTAAATAATATTATTTTGAATTATACTAATGTCTGTATTACCGATTGTAAATTCTGTGCATTTTATCGCTCTCCTGGTTCTGATGATGCTTACACTTTATCTCTAGATCAAATTGAATCTCGGGTCAAGACTGCATGGGACATGTTTAAGATTAGACAAGTCTTGATTCAAGGTGGACATAATCCAAATCTGAAAATTGAATACTACGAAAATGCCTTTAAAATGATTAGACAAAAATTTCCAGAAGTTGGCGTACATGGACTTTCTGCATCTGAAATTGATATGATATCTAGAATTGAAAAAACATCTACAAAAGAAGTTTTATCTAGATTAAAAGAATCTGGATTGCAATCAATTCCTGGAGCAGGAGCTGAAATTCTTGTAGACTCTGTTAAAGACGTGATTAGTCCAAAAAAAATATCCAGTGCCGATTGGATTAGGATAATGGATGAAGCTCACTCCCTTAACATTCCAGCATCAGCAACTATGATGTATGGCCATGTAGAAAATAATGATGATATCGTTGATCACTTTTTTAAAATTGTAAAATTACAAGAAAAAACTAGTGGATTTATGGCATTTATCCCTTGGAATTTTGAACCAAACAACACTTTGATGCAAGAAGAAAAATTAGTAGAATATGGAACAGGTGGAACTCAACTCCTAAAAATGATAGCGATATCTCGACTTGTTTTTAATGGATTAATCCCACACATTCAGTCTTCATGGCTTACAAATGGAGTTGGAATGGCCCAACTTGCTCTTCAATATGGTGCAAATGATTTTGGCGGTACATTAATTGGTGAAGAGGTTGTTTCTTGCACAGGTTCACGTTCTACTGAACTAACTGGAAAATTAATTATAGATGCGATTCATCAAATTGGTTATCAGGCAGAAGAGCGAGATAATTTCTACAATCCTATTGCTTTGCTATAATCCATAACTAGACCATTTAGAATCTACTAGGTTTTTTGTTTCGTTATCTACCTTGACTAACTGCTGAATTTCTCTTTGATATCCTTCTTCTCTAGTTTTTTGAGTGGCATCAATTCCTAATTTTGAACCCAAATTTACCATTGGGGATGCAGGATCAAGTGTATCTGTAGGTGTGTTGTTGATAATTGTTGTATCGCGTGCAGCATCAGCTCTTGTGGTAATTGCCCAAATTACATCATTGATATCATGAACATTGATGTCCTCATCTACTACAACGAACATCTTTGTTAGTGCTAACTGTCCCATTCCCCATAAACCCATCATTACTTTCTTTGCTTGTCCTGGATATCTTTTCTTAATTGATATTATTGCAAAACCTTGGAACCATCCAGATGCTGGCATACTGAAATCAACAACTTCTGGATGAAACATTCGTATCAATGGCAAAAATGACTGCTCGATAACTTTGCCAATATATGCGTCTTCAAGGATAGGTTTGCCTACTACCGTTGTGACATAAATGGGATTTTTCCTTCTCATAATTCCAGTTAGTGTGAAAGTTGGGTATGGTTCAATTGGAGTGTAATATCCTGTATGATCTCCAAATGGTCCTTCGTCTCTGATGTCATGTGGGTCAACATATCCTTCCAAAACAATTTCAGCATTTGCAGGAACTTCTAAATCAATGGTTTTGCATTTTACTGTTTTAATTCCTTTTTTTCTTGTAATTCCTGCAAACAAATACTTGTCTAGTCCTTCTGGAACTGGAGCAATTGATGAAAACACAGTTGCAGGTTCACATCCAATAATTACAGCTGCAGGCATTTTCTCCCCTCGCTCTTTTGAAATCTCTCCATGTTGTGCACCGCGTTTGTGTTTTTGCCAATGCATCATTGCATGAGTACTATCTATGATTTGCATTCTATACACTCCAAGGTTTCTAACTCCGGTTTCTGGATGTTTTGTGGCAACTAATCCTAATGTGATAAAACGTCCTGCGTCATTTGGCCATGATTTTAAAATAGGTAATTTATCAAAAGACGCATCACTTGAAGTAATCTCCGTCACTGGTCCACTGTTTTCTAGTTTAGGAAAAGACTCTGCCATTTTTGAAAGTTCGGGAAGTTTTTTTATTTTGTTTAGAAATCCTGATGGCATATCCATCTTTGTCATATCTACAATTCTTTGTCCTATCTCTGTAAAGTCCGTCATCTCTAACCCTATCTCTAATCTTTTCATCGACCCAAATGCATTACCTAATACTGGCATGTCATAATTTTTTACATTTTCAAAAAGTACAGCTGGACCATTTGAGTACATCTCTCTTCTCAAAATTTCTGCAATTTCTAAATTCGAATCAACTTCTGTTTTGACTCTTTTTAATTCACCTTTTTTTTCTAACTCTGTAACAAATTCATGGATATCCTCAATTGCCATAATTTTATTAAAATTGAATCTAGTATAAGCTTAACTAGATTTACGTATGCTTGATACTTTACAAATAATTTTAACACATGGCATTTAATTCCTACCGCTGGGAAATTATGTCATTGGTTGATGACAAATGCGTAGTCTGTAAAGGAACTGGTACTATAGAACTATTAGGTTCTCAATGTCCTTTTTGCAATGGTACTGGTGAATCAAACAAATTAGCAAAATCTTATCTTGATTCACATATTTGTCAATGCGTTTTTCTTGATAGAAAACGATGTCCATTATGTGGAAAGAGATGCCATCACGATACACCAAACAAACCAAAAATTTTACTTAGTCCTGAATAGAAATTTTACATTGGTGGAAGTTCGTTTTTTCTATCATGTCCACCAGAACCAAATTTACAATAGAAACATAATTCTGATTCCATGTATTTTAGTTGCTCTACTTGAATGGCTCCAAGCTTTAGTGCAATTTTTGTTAAAATTCTATATTTTAATGGCATAGCTGGAATTACCTCTTGAGTATATACTCTGTAATGATCGGGACAGAATTTCAGAGTTATTTTTGATGGCTCCTTGCCTTTCTGATTTACCTGTCTTGTAAAATTGATCTGCTCTCTAATGTATTCATGTTTTGGACAAGGACAATCTTTTCCTCCAGGGTGTTTGTATGCAGGAGTATTTTTCCAATCAAATCCTGGATACTCTTTTTCAAAATCATCCATAGTTACAGTTAGGTGTATTGTGCATATAAAACTTGATCAAATTTTACTTTGATACTTGACCCAAATGTAAATAAACCCCGAAAATTCATCCAAACTAAATGTCGGCTGCTAAAAAGCAAACAAAACAAGATCTTGAAAACAAGATTGCCGAATTAGAAGCTAA
>CAZQXU010000023.1:0-14070 GCA_964597385.1 uncultured Nitrosopumilaceae archaeon
AGTAATGAATCAAAAACATCTCATATCTACTTTAGAGCATTTGCAAAACTAATTCCTGAAAGATATGAGTTTAATTCAAGAAACCAGTCATACATGAGATTATCTAAAAATCATGCCTCTGATGTAATCAATGCCCTGCTAAACTATGGCTATGCTGTACTTGCAGGAGAGATTTCTAAATTTATCAACGGATTTGGACTTGATGCTTACTATGGATTTTATCATAAACCACATACGGGTTTTCAGCCTCTAGTGTATGATATGATGGAACCATTTCGTTGGCTAGTTGATTATACCGTATTCAAAATTGCAAACATCAAAGACCACAAGCAGAGAATTAGACAAGATGAATTTACTCGTACTAGAGATGGTGTGATAGTAATGGAGTATAATTTGATTAGAAAATTTTTAGAATTACTTGAAAGAACATTTCAGCAAGATAGACGATATTCCTTTAGACATGGGGCAAAGACAAAAGATGGGTTGAAGAATGTTCAAGAGATTACTATTGCAAAAATTGCAATACAGAATTTAGCAGATTATTGTAGTGCAAACCCACACTTATTACAAAATGAAGAATCTGAAGGATTAGGGTTTTTACACTGAGTACAAATTGTGGTAAATTTATGCCCACACTTATTACAAAATTGTGAATTCTGCGGGTTAACGTTATTGCATTTTATACAAATATTTTCTTTATTTTCTAATTTTGCTTTTTCGGCATCTTGTTTTATTAACTTGTCATTCCATTCTTTCTTATTTTTTATTTGATATTTTATCAATTTGGCTAAACCATTAGGATCAGGTACAGAAAAAAATGTGAAAACAATTTCTCCCTCATCCATTATGTTGACATCTCCAAATGTTTGACTCTCACCTGTACTAAAGCTACCAGAACTACCAATGAATGTACCTCGTGCACCAATTCCTGCAAAGTTTCCATCTCTTTGAGATTCAGATATTCGTTTTTGATTTGTAACCACTACATCGATATCTGGTGTATGACAATATCCTTGAAATGAATGTGTTTTCAAATCGTAAAAATAACATCGATATTCTGTTAAAACTTCATACGCCCTTAATGTTTTATTTACTAATCCCTCTTCTTTTTTTCTATACCATAAAATCGCTTCATCTTTACATTTTATTGGAAGCCATGGATTGACATAGAATGCTTTGATTTTATTTGTATTTTCATCTGTATACAAAATTGGAAGTTCAGAATGAAAATTTCTTTCTTCAATAAAGTTTCGTGTTTTTTCTATGGATATAGCCATATCTTGTTTTGACTTTTCTGGGATTTCTGAAACAGGAATTAAAAAAATATCTTCAAGTTCAAACTGATGTTCTTTTGTATCTTCAATTTTCTTTTCTTTTTTAGAAAATAAACCCATCATCTTGAGATATGTTATAAATTTTTAAGGATTTAGGAAAAAATATTAAAAATTATGAAAAATTAAACCATGATCTAAACATATCAATTAACTGTGAAAAAAAGTCAGTTGATTTTTTAGGAATATCTAATTCATCATTGTTGCTATTTTTGACAGGTTGATTATTTTTAGTCAAATCGATTTCTCCAATTAGATATGATTGGTCAGTTTTGTAGTATACTTTGAAATTGTTAAACTCTTTTTCAACACTAAAACAGGTAGAAAAAGCACCATTTGGGCCAGTTTTTCCCCGCATTTCATAAATTATTGGAATTTTACATTCATCAAATTGCTGAGTGTATGTTTTACCATTTTGATTTACCAAAATCGTATTCATTGGTGAAACTAGCACCATATTTTCTAATTCTAGATTTATTACTTTAATGTGCACATCAATTGTAATTACTTTATAAAATTCTTTTTCAGTCACTCTGACGTTTTGTACAGAAAATTCTCCACGTTTTGAGCCATGTCTATCTATTAAGACATTATCTGCATTAATTGGAATAGGTGAAGATGAAATAGATTTGTCAGGAGCTGTTTTTTGATTGAAATATCCTTCTTCTTGTAGTTTTTCATAATTATTTTCTTCTCCAAGTGGGGTGTACAGTTTTCTCATTTCTGAAATGATTGTATTACTTTTAGTTGCTTGGAATTTATCAGACCCATCATAATGTGCTACAAATGAAACATTTTTTCCATCGCCGTTCCAAAGTTGTGCAGGTACTACAATTCTAAAATTGCCTCTAGCATCAGTTAATCCAGTACCGATAGATTTAGTTAAAACATTTGAAGGGGTAATTTTGATTTGTTCATTTGTAAGCATATAGTTTTGTGAATCTACAAGTTTTCCTGTAAAAATAATGTCTTCACCTACGCGATAAATTTTATGAATTGATTCTAATGTTAGAGTTGTTTCTTTAGGTAATGCATATGAATAATTAATTGGAATTAAAATCAACAAAGTTATTGACAATATAATTATGTGTTTCATAATTTCTCAATTAGGTTTTTGAAAACTCCCTCTTCGTTTACAAATTTTACATTTAGCAGTCTTTGCCCAGCCTTCAACTGACCACCCTTGACCAATTCTAACTCGTACAGTATGGTCACAATTTCTACAAATCACAGTAACTTCATATGATTTTTTAGGATCAGGCTCACCTTTTAGCCAGTCTTTAAGGCCCATTTCTATAGCAGTATGTTTTTTTATGAACTTAAGGATTTAGGAATAAATAATATGCCATGCAAAAACTGCAATTCAAAATTAATATTTATCAAAAATAATTTAATTTGTCCTAAGTGTAATGATATTAAAATTTTGGATAAATCACTTGCATTGAAAATTGCAGATATGAGGAGATGTCATGTTAGAGAACTTTGGAAAAATGAACTAAAAAAAATTCATCGAGACTCACTAATTTGTCATATATTGGATGACAGAGATACATTATCATGGGATGTTTTTCAAAAACCTGGAATTACAGATATTGATCGACTTTTTTCAGACACATTATTTATCAAACGAGCATATGAAGATGGAAATAAAAATGGAAAAATCAAAATCATAGATAAAAGCGAATCAAAAATTATCATAGATTTATTCAATGATACAAAGAAGGTAGAGACTGATTATTATTTAGTAGAATCAGAAAATGCAGTTATTATCAGTAAAAAAGATTTTGACATTGAATCAATCACGAATGAACAAGCGTTAAATGAATTTATTTTTTCTGAAACTGAAGATTATGAAAAATTAATAAAAAATTTAGAAAAAAATAATATAGTATCTCGTAAAATGGCAGAAAAATTACAAAAAGAAAATGCAGAAGAATTTAAAAAAATTGTAAATGAAAAAAGAAGTACGGTAAGTCAAAATGTAGATGAATTTATTGAAAGGAACTACGATACCATTGTCAGTTACTATATAGTTTTTTTAAGAAATGAAATTTATTCAAAAACCTTCGATTTAAGAGAATTTAAAAAACTTACTGACGATCCAAGAAAATTAATGGAATTAGTAAAGAAATTTGAAATTAAAAATTATACGCTAAATGGTCCTGATTATACAGAGTTTATGAAATTTGCAATTGAAGTTTTTGGAAAAAGTGAGGATGAATTAGTTAAAATGTTAATTTATGATGAAAATAATTCTGCACTTTTTCCACTTTTTGTAAGAATAAAAACTGAAGATAAAGACTTGATCATAATTTCACAAACATTTACTGCAATAATGTTCATACTATTACACGCAGTAATTTCTAAGGAATCATTTGATAAAATTGCGTATAAACGAGGATTGGATTTTGAAACCAAAGTAAGGGATAAATTTGTATCTTTAGGTTTTGAGTATATCTCTAATCATAAAGACAATCCTGATGCTCCAACACTAGAAATTGATGGAATTGCTTCAAAATATGATACATGTTTTGTAATAGAAGATAAAAATCCAAGACTCTTACCAGAATTAGAATCATTTCAAGCTAGAGAAATTATGATAAATGATCTTAAAGGAATCATCGAAGGTAAGAAAAGAACAACAAAAAAGGATAAAAGAGTAGAAGAAGAAATCACTAGCCTTCCCGAAAAAGTAGAATACGTAAAAAAACATTTGAAAAAATTGGGATTGACACGCGTTTCTTCAAACAAAGTTTTTGGAATTATTGTTACAAATAATTATCCACTAATATCTGAACATAATGGATACCAGATAATCTCATTAACTGATATTTCTAATAAAAAATTAGATGACATATCAAAATAAACTGTGACAATATTATGTTGTTATAAATTATAGTATGACAATTATTTCTAATTTTTAATATAAATTTATAATTTGTTTAAATCAAAGTGGAGAAATAAAACTAAATTGAAAATATAATCCGATTATTACCATTCCGATTGCAACTATGCTTATTAGATCCTTCCAATCATCAGATTTCCAGTGTTCAGAATATGTTGCAAATATTTTTGAGAGTTTTACACGAATTGGACTCAGATAAACCACAAATCCTATCATTTCTAAAATAATTCCTTTATCGTTATGAATTAAATTTTCCAGAGATCTATCTAGCACAGTCCAGATAGATAGAAGAATAAAACATCCGATAAACCCAAGGCCTATAGCATATGCTATGTTGTATTTGATTTTTTTCTTCATATTGTATCATATGCATTGAAAATTTAAAGATGATGTGTTTTTATAAAACAATAACCTTATAAAGTACTAGTACCGTACCTTACAGTATGGAAAATAGCATAGACCCAACTATGGTCTTTGATACTGTCTATGACATCGCACTAGGTTTGGTGCCATATGTTGTGGAACAAACAACCGAATTTTTTAAAAATGCCCTGTAGATCTGCCTTAAAAGAACTATTTTTCTGCCGCAAAAATGAGGTTCATTCATGATTACTCAGAGGAGAGCCATACCTGAAATTCAAGGAGAATTGAACTTGATCAATCAAAAATGCGGGTTTGAGAGAAATTGGACAGCATTATGTGTTCAATTTTTTACAATAAATGAGCAGAAAATTCCACATATTCCATTTAGCTATAAAGAATTTTCAATAGGCTTACTATACTATATTATTCGAATGCATGATAAATCAATTAACCGCGAATATTTTCTGCATTCAGTAATTTCAAAAGCAGGTGTTCGTCAAAAAATTATTTTTAAAATTTATCGAGAATTATGTGTAAAATTTGGAACGCCTCCAGATCAGATAGATTATGATGTAATGTGGAAAAACATTGCAGAATATTTGGAAAAAAAATACCAATATGAAACAGATTGGAATGAATTTGAGGGGCTCACAAATAAATATCCTCAAAAGAAATTTAGTCAAATTCGTGGATTAAAGACATTATTTTACAGAGCACAAAAATCCCCAAAATTATACCTACAAAATCAAATTGAACAGTTTATAATAAATTCATTTTCAGAAATGAAATTATTGTAAAATAACCACTGATATATAATAAATTTATCAATAGATTAGATATGAATTAAACTATTAATTCTAAATTATATATTTTATTTTATATATTTTTTATATTTAATTAAAAATAATATTTGGATATTCTTTTTTTATTATATTTGGTATAGTTTTATTTCTATGAGTATTATTTACTCCCCAAAAATGAAATGAAAAAAATTTATCAAATAATACGCATGGAATATCTCTATATTTGAAAAAATATACTCTAAATTTAGGAGTAATATCAATAGAATTATTTATTTTAATTATATTTTGTTTAACTAGTAAATTATACCAAGTATTTCCATTAAAAATAAATAATTTAGGCGTATTTTTAATTATAAAATCTATTTCTAGATTAAATAAATTTAGTAAATATTCACTTTGTTTATCAGATAATCTATTTGGTAATGTTATTGCCTTTGAATGATATGGAATTAAATTAAAATTCACCAGTCTCTGATCAAAAAAGTTCCATTTATCATAATTTTTGGCATTTTTATCTAGTAATCCCAAAAATAATAGCCAAAATGCCTTGTAATATTTAGAAGGATGGTCTAATTCTTTAAAAAATAGATACAATTCTGTTCTAAATTTGACATATTCATCCCAAGACTTGTTTTTTCTAATCTCTTCGTATGGATTAAACTTGTCAGAATAGCCCGGATTGAGGCTAAATATGATATATTGATCTTTTTTGTCATATCTTCCAGTAAATCCAGCGGGTAAAAGTGGCATTAGAGTATTTTTTCCAGTTAAATTAAATAATTTTGAAATAGAATCTATTTTTTGTAGATATTTTTTATTATCATATTTACATAAATCAAAATCATTTTTTATATTATCAAAAAAATTATTCATATTTTATCTCAACAATATAATTTACTTATGACATTTTATTATCTAAATGTCCATCATATTTTCCAGTAAGATAATCTAGTGTTAACTGAGGATCAATTCTAGACATACTTACACCAATCTCAAATGCTTGTTTTTGAGACCATAAATTTGATAATTTTTCTAGCGTCATATCTGGTATTTCTGTAAAAATAATTGAAAATAAAATAAATGACTTCATAGTCTGATTAAGCAAGTCTACGGATTTTATTTTTTTATTATTTATTGATTTACTGCCACCAAAGCTTTTTTTCATTTTTTCATTAATACCTAACATATTTTGTTCTAACTCTGCATCAATAACTGTTATTGGTTTAGAGTATTCTGTTCTAATTGGGGCATATTTTAAGAATTGAGAAAAAATTGATTTGTTATGTAAATATAGTGTGGATATCTTGCCAATTTTATCACAAATAAATTCAAGGGTATTGATTTTATGAATTCTTGTTTCCTGTTTTGATATTAAATCAAATATTTCAGTTGAAAATAATAAAAATAATCCATGATTAAAAACTATATTTTTAATATGTTTTAATTCTGATTCTGAAAAATTAAATTTTCTTTCTTTCAAAAAAGATTCAATATCAGTAAAAAGCTTAGATGTGTCAGGATAATATTTATCGTGTTTCTTTTTTAGATACCCTGCATTTTCCAGCTCTTTTAAAATTGGATAAATTTTACTTGTATTTGGAACGCCATCGGTGTTTTGAATGATTTGTGCGTATCTGTACCCTGAATCTGGGTGTAAATATGATAAAAGAAACAATTTAGACGATAGGCCTGATTTGAGCATATTTTTGGATAGAATATTAGGTATTTTAGAAATTGTATGTCCAAATAGTCATTTTGGGCACATATCCTAATCTGCATTTATGTTCGATACGAATTGAAATGCAAGTTTCATATCTTTTGAATCAATGAAAAAAATACAAAAACTACACATAGAAAAAAAACAGTTAGGAAATAGAACAGCAAAAGACATTATTTTTTTAAAAAATGTGGTTCTTCCTAAAGTATTTCCTGTTTGGAAAATACAAACAAAAAATGGAGACAGTAAAAATGTCTAATGCTTTATTGCCTCCGTTTTTGAAATGGGGCAACTACAAATCAAATGATGAAAACAACCCAGATATTTTAGAAATCAAAGTATCTGATCTTGACACATTTGATACAGAATACTCTGTAAATGTTCAAGTGTTGTTAAAAACAGCAAATGGATTAGAGTGCACAGTACTTTCTCTAAAATCCCACACATCAAAAAATGCATCATTGTTCAATCTGTGGGTGCAGGGAATAAAAGAAAAGAAGATAAAAAAAGATACAAAATTCAAGTTGCTTACTTGGATTGGAAAATCTAAAAATGGATTTCCAATTAGACGGTTCAAACTGAACCTCTAATTTTTTTGGTGATAACCATGGATGATAAAATACAAAAATTGCAAGACAGACTAGTCGCTCTAAGAATATTTCCAAACAACAAAGAAGTAAAAATTCTCAGAGAACGAATCAAAAAGCAGCTATCAAAGTTGCAAAAAAAGGAAAAACATATTCCAAAAACAAGAAATCCAAATATTTCTCGTTCTGGAAAGCTAAGGAGATATCATAATTACATACGACAAATTCGAAATAACTATCCAAATCTATCATATCCCGATATTCGCACACAGTTAACCCAAAGACGTCATGGAAAACCAAATAAAATTCGAGATGCAATATGGCAGAATCCATCCCCATAACAGATTACAAAGATCTCTCAAAATTATATACTGGGAGAATTCAAAACAGAAATCCTGCAAAGACAACTTTGCACAATATTCATGGAATTGATACTGAGACTTGGAATGGTGATATCTTTCTAATTGCTGATTCTGATGGAAGATATCTCGATAAAATCACAGCAGACTCTGTCCTTGATTTTCTTTATCACAAGAAATTTGAGAACAAGTGGAATTTCTTTTACAACATAGACTATGACGTCGGTGTAATCCTCAAACTATTGGGGAATAAACTAAACATATTCAAAAATACTCGAAAACTTCATTTTTCTTATGATGATTTTATTCTAGATTATATTCCAAGAAAAAGACTTCGAATATCAAAAGGACATCATTCTAGGATATTTTTTGATATTGCACAGTTTTATCATGATTCTCTAGATGGTGCGTATCAAACAAACATTGGAAAACTAGATGAAAAATATAGTGAGATGAAAAATAAACGTGAACACTTTTCACCTACATACTATAGACGAAATACTAATGCAGTGAGACAATATTGTATTGAGGATTGTATTAAGACAAAAGAATTAGCAGAATATTGGGTAAAAATTTTCTATAATGCATTTTTATTTTATCCTAAAAGATGGATTAGTTCAGGATATCTGGCAGAAAAAGTCTTGTTTAATCATGGAATCGACATTCCAATGTTTAATTCAATACCTAATCAAATTCAAGATTTGGCATATCGTAGTAGCGTTGGCGGCCGCTTTGAGATTTTAAAACGTGGATTTATTGGAATTGCATATCTTTATGATATAAACTCAGCATACCCAAATGCATTTTCAAATATTCCAGATCTAAATAATGGTAAATGGATACAAAGAAAGACAGTTAATCCTGATGCTAAACTAGGATTTTTTAGAATTATTGCAGATATTCCTGATGAGAAATACATTCCACCATTTCCGTTTAGGGCAAATAATACGGTAGTTTTTCCATCAGGTAAATTTGAGACATATGTTACATTACCTGAGATACTAGCATGTGAAAATCAACAATGGTTCAAAATATTAGATTCATATCAATTCATTCCAAAAAATAATCATTTACCATACCGAGAATTTATAGAAAATCTCTATGAGAAAAGACGTAAACTAAAAAAAGAAAATAATTCTATGCAATTACCAATTAAGATAATTCTTAATGCCATCTATGGTAAGACAGGAGCTAAAACTAACAGAATATCTGGCAATATTTTCAATCCAGTAATATTTTCACACATCACAGGATATGCACGTGCTCAACTATACAACATGGTAAAAGAACATGAGATTGAACATGAGGTGGTCTCTTTTGCAACTGATTCCATCTGTACTACGCATAAACTAGATGTAAATTCAACAAAACTAGGGGAATTTTCATTTGATGATGAGGCAAATGATGTAGAGGTGTTACAAAACGGCATCTATCGCTTTAATGATACATGGAAGAAAAGAGGTTTAGGAAAACTAGATGGTAAAGACATTGAACATCTAGATACATTTGAAAAAGATGAAAAATTATACATAAAATATACTGAAAAAAGAAATACCACTCTAAAGATGGCAATTATTCAAAATAAAATTTCAGAGATTGGTAAAATCAAGCCAAAAATAAAACAGATTGATCTTAATGCAGACAGAAAACGTCAGTGGTTTGGAAAACTAACTGGAATTAATGATGAGTCATTTAATGATTCAATGCCATTATCACTAAATTGGATTAGTAAAGAAAACATTTAGTTTGTATCAAAATGATGTTATTTTAGGCTCAAGTTGTTTTACTTTGATTATTTTTTGAATGTTTTAATTCATTTTGTAATGATTTAATCGCTTGTCTATTTGCAAATTTTAATTGAATTATTTTTTCTGATATTTTTTTCATTTTTTTATAATTTGGAGACATTTTTAATTTATTTAATTTCTTTATTTCAATCATGTTTTGATCTTTTTTTAATTTTTCTAGTTGTTCAATGTTAATTATATTGAATTTTTGGGCAATCTGCATCATATGATACTCTGTTTTTGATTGCACGTATAAAGAAATTGCAATTGCTTTTTGTTGTTCAATTGATAAATTACCTAATGTAGAAAACCATTGTTTTTCATTTTCTAAATAATTTGTATAAAAACAATCTTGTTTTAACAAATCTAGTGACTCTAATGTGTTAATTTGCATTTCATCAACTTCTCCGTAGATATCATTTAAGTTTAATTTTTCTGAAAAACCTAAATCATTCCATGCTTTAGAAATAGCAATGATTTTTTCAGGAGATTTTTTACTTAATGATTCTTTAGAGTTTCTATAAGTGAATGTTAATTTGTTTTTATGATCTAACATCTCTTTCCATTCTGTATTTGTAATCGATTTTTTATTTTTCTTATAAAGATGAAATATTCGTTTTCTTGAAGATTCTTCTTGTGCTAAAACAATTAATCCTATCGCTGTAACATATTTTCTTTTTTCAATTAACAAGTCTGCAGATTCTAAGAGATATCTAATTTGATGACTACATCGTATGATTCCTTCTTCTAATTGCTCCCATGTAATTTGTGTAATGTTTGTACCCATGAAATATTTACAAAATACATCTATTTTGATTTGTTTGTAACCCTTGAACAGATCCTTAAATTATATGAAAATATGAGGATTATAGGCGTGAAATTTGTCTGTAAATAACGAAAAACCTGTTCTTGAGTTAATTGATACGATGGATGAATCATTTTTAGATTTAAAATCACAAGAAAAATTAAATCAATTAATTAGTTCTACAAAACGAATTTTGACATTATAACTATAGAAATAATATGACTAAACTTGATACAGAAAATAATTTCTCTTAATCAAAGTGGATATTTTTACAATTTCATATTTTAAATGAGTTAAACAGACGTAAATGGGAAGATTTGGTAGAAACTCCAATTCTATGTGAAGAAAAATACTCGCTAAACAATTTTGATATGGCTATATATTTTACATAAATGTTTAAGATAATGTTTATCTTTATCATAGTCTAGTGAATAAAAACACAAAACATCAGTTCATAATTCTAATATCAGTACTTTTAACAATTGGATTATTTTTTCCAATACAATACTTTCATCAAAGTGTAGAAGCGGGTATTTGTAAGATTGATGATGTAAGTTCTGACGTTTATTATGAACCATGGGGATATAATGCACGATGTGACGGCGGCCCCCCAAATGAGATGTTTTTTGAACTTGGACCGGGCGTAGTTTTAGGAATTATTTCATTTGCAATAGCCTTTTTATCAATATCTAAATTATCAAACTCTGGAAAGATAACACCATTATTTCAAATAGGCTACCTTTGCGGATTAGCGTTTGGAATTGACCAAATCTTTGAGGCAATTATTCAGAATCAATTTGCTTGGATGTATAATCACATGTGGACCACATTTCCATATTTGCACATAATTGTTATGAGTCTGACTATACTCTTTGTTGGATATTACACTTTAGATAGAAAACTATTGAATAAAGAGATTGGATTGGGTATTTCCAAAAGGATAATCCTGATTGGACTTACAACGATGGTATTTCTTTCATCATACCATTTTGTTTATCCACATGATCCGGCAATAGCATTTTTTGTTGTAAGTTTAGCAATGGGAGAAATAGTTGGAAGAATAATACCAAAACGCAGCACTCAAGTAACTCATGTTCACGAACATCATTATCATTATAATAAAATTGATATTCGAAAGGACGTGTCTTTGAAAATTTCCAGAAACTAGCACAAATTTACAGTGAAGTCTTCTTTTTAGAGTTATAAAAAATCAAATGTTATGATTCGCATCCTATCCCATCTTTGTCTCCATCAAATCGATGTGGGTCTGGAGATAATACAGTGAATCTCTTTTGTGGAATGTCTTTACAGTCAAGATCAGGCGGTGATGGAGGAATACAAAAATCAGGATATGAAGGATCACAGTTACTATAAGATGGCATACTGGATTTAGTTGGCGATTGTGCAGGCTGTGTAGATTTTACTCCACATCCAAAGTCCTTAGCCCACATCCTATCTGAAAACTCACTGGTACTACAATACTCTGTCATGATATTTGCATGGCCATTGTAAAGCAATGCCGAGTTTAGTGATTTTCCATCACAGTATACGTTTGCAAGTAATCTTCCATACCCATCATAATGTTGTAAATCATCCTGGTCAATTAGTATGAAACTTCCAACAGGACACATTTTGCTAGTAAAGGCAGTAGCTGAAGAAAATCCAGATTCGTTAGTTTCTGGAGTATTTGTTAATGATAATCGGATTTTATGATTTGTTGTGTATAATGTATCGCCATCAACTATTCTTGTTACTTTTTCTGATACACATATGGCAGAGCCAGAACAATTCAGAGGTATAGATGGCCTATCATCAGAGACCGAGTTTTCAATAACAGTGTCAAATTGCTCTACTTTGGTAGTAATTTTAGATGAGATTTGCTCTTTAACATCTTGTATCTTTTCATTTTGTTTTATCTTCTCAGTCCCCTCTCCGATATTAGAAAAAAATGTACTCAGTCCACCACCAATAATTACCAGACCAATTATAATTGCCAAAACTATGATAATGATTGTTTTCATTATTGTTCTAAAATGTACTAAATTTTTATGAACTTAAGCATATTGATGAAAACAGGTTAAGACCAAAAATGTAATTGATTGTAACAATATATTGTTAAAGAGATTATTTGATGCTATCAATTTTTTGAAAGTAATAATATGAGTTTACTCCCCCCGTAATGTTGCCTGCTCCTGCTTCTTTACCTTCATCTATTGCCATAAGATGATAGCCTTCTTTTGTTAAATCATCAAATGCTATAATGAATTCAACTTGAGCCCCAAAACCTCTTTTCAGTATTGCAATTCTATCATTTTTGAATTGTATTACTCCATCTTTATCCCACTGAATTTTGTAATTGTCTACACGATTTTTAAGATCAGCAAATCTAGATTCTTTTTCATTTTTAGCCCCTTCTTCTAAAAGTTTTTTATAGGATGTTTTAGATTCAAACCCCATTACAGTATATGATCATCTCATTTAGATTAACTTTTCAATTTACGTAATAATGAGCATGAGAATTTAGGAACTTTGTGGTGTAATGATTATGAGAATTTTTTAGAGTCATTGATCATTTTCTTTAATCTTTCCAAATATTTTTCACACCATGCAATATTCTTCTCATTAGACTGACCAAAAATTGTATAATGCGTTCCAATTCCTGAAACAAACCAGCCTCCAACATCCATTATACTGTCCTCCGTGGTTATAGTTCCGACTAAAAGATCTTCTAAATTACCTTCATGTATGTCCTTATTTCTTCGTTTTCTCAATAAACCAAATTCTTTTTCAATGTCTGCTAGTTCATTTTTGTACCATTTTTTAAAATTAGAAATATCTTGATTATTTTGTTTGTATTCGTAAAACAGATTCCACAAAATACCATGCGCTGAAGCTAAAAAGTTACTTAAATCATATCTAAAAGTTACATTTTGGACATCTTCTTTCATCTTATTTAGATTATATTCCGATAATTCGATTTTTTCTTTAGCAGTCAATTACAACTTATTAATTTGGTTTCTTATAACCAATAAATGATAAAATATTAGAAATACACCAAATATCACAAAAATTAGCCCTCTTATCAATCCCCAATTAATCATGTCATCCGAAACAGGTTCAAGAAATGCCCAAGATGTAAATCCAATTGCAAGTAGAATTGCAGCAATCGTAATTATTGCAGATGCTTGAATTTGTAATTTTGCTAATTTTTTTTGAAATATTTTATTTTCGTTCTCGTTCATATTTTATTATTTTATGTGATCTTAATTATAACCATTCTTCAACAAATCCTATTGCTAAAAATTTAGTTGTTTCATAATCTTAGCACAAATTCATACCTAAAGAGGGGGCGTTCCCTTTTTTATTCTCTATCGATGTATTCTTCGATTCCAGGAGGATTTGGTGCCAATCCT
>CAZQXU010000024.1:0-13818 GCA_964597385.1 uncultured Nitrosopumilaceae archaeon
TCAGAAGAATTTTTACAAATATTACATCCAATAAAGATTAATGAAAACTCTATTGAATATTCTATAGAAACAAAAAATATTCTTGAAAAACTTGGAGTTCCTCATAAAATGAATAATACCCAAATAGTTCTTGAAAAAGAAGAAGCCAGAATTTTTTATAATCTTCTTTTTAGATATGAACCAGAAATAAATGATTTATCAATCCCACAAATCATTTCAAAATCATCTGGAATTATAATTAAAAATAAATTTTCAACTTCAATTGGAGTTAGAATAGGAAGACCTGAAAAAGCAGCACCTAGACAAATGAAACCACCAACTCATGTTTTATTCCCTATTAACGATAAAGGTGGTCCAACCAGAGATCTCTTAAAGGCCTCAAGACAAGACAATTTTTTCACAAACATTTTCAATAGATCTTGTCAAGAATGTAATGAACCATCAATTGGCATTAAATGTTCTAAATGTGGTATCAAAACGACAATAATTTATCGATGTGGGAATTGTCGTGATGTCCTTGATAATCCTTTTTGCGAAAAATGTAAACGAAAAGCATCATCCCACTCTCATCAGGCATTTCCATTAAAATCAAAATTATTGTTAGCACAAGAAAAAATAGGCTTACGTGCACAAGAGCCATTCAAAGGTGTTAAAGAATTAATCAATCAAGATAGAATAGCAGAACCATTAGAAAAAGGACTTGTACGTCAAAATTTTGGTCTTACGGTATTCAAAGATGGAACTGTACGTTTTGATGCAACAAATTCCCCTCTCACTCAATTTCAACCATCATGGATAGGCACATCTATTGAAAAACTAAACGAATTAGGATATACTCATGATATTGATGGAAAACCCCTAACTGATCCAAATCAAACAGTTGAACTTCGAATGCAAGATGTAATTATTCCAAACGAAAGTGGAAAATATCTAGTATCTATATGTAAATACATTGATACTATTTTAGAAAAATTTTATGAAAAATCAATTTTCTATAATGTTAAAAATACAGATGATTTAATCGGTCATCTAATAATTGGATTAGCACCACATACATCTGTTGGTATTGTTGGAAGAATAATTGGCTATACTGAAACACATGTTTGTTTTGCTACTCCAAATTGGCATTCTGCAAAAAGAAGAGATGCAGATGGAGATGCTGATTCTATTATGTTATTGATGGATAGTCTTCTAAATTTTTCAAGACAATTTCTTTCTGATAGAATCGGTGGTTTGATGGATGCACCGTTATTAATTCAACCACTTGTATTACCACATGAATCCCAACCACAAGCACACAATCTTGAAGTAGTTAAATTTTTACCACTTGAATTCTTTAAATCTACAATTCAACAAAATAAAGCTCCAGATGTTACCTGTGTAGAAATAATCAAATCACGCCTTGAAACAGAAAGACAGTTTTTTGGATATTATTTCACACACGCTACAACTTCACTTACAACATCAAAATCACGTAGCGCTTATTCTACACTTGGTTCAATGCTTGATAAATTTGATATGCAAATTAAAAATGCTGAACTTATAGATGCTGTAAATACATCTGAAATTGTTTCAAATGTAATTTCTACTCATCTGGTTCCTGATATTATGGGAAACCTACGCGCTTATGCTAGACAAAATTTTAGATGTACAGGTTGTGGAAAATCATATCGTAGAATCCCTTTGATTCAAACTTGTATTTGTGGTCATAATTTAATTCCCACAATTACAAGAGGTTCTGTAGAAAAATATCTTAAACTTGCAAAGAGATTAGTGGATAAATACGATGTTGGAGCTTATCAAAGAGGACGAATACACGCATTATCTGATGAAATTGATCTAGTTTTTGGAAAGAATAAAGGAGATCAATCACTCTTAAGTGATTACACTTAGAATCTTTTATCTTAATTTTACGTATTCATAAGCCCCAAGTTTTTTATCAAAACAATAATGAACTTTTTGATAATTCTTTCTAAAAGATTTTACTTTTGTAAGAATTTTCTTGGGATCTTTTTTATCAATTATTACCTCTTTGATATATGATGCAATCTCTTTCATCTCGTTTTGTTTCATACCTAGTCTAGTAATTTCAGAAACCCCCAATCTAATTCCTCCTGGATGAAAATAATTACGACCAGCTTTGATGTCGCCTGGAATAAGTTGTCTGTTTACAATGATGTTAGCTTTTTCTAAATCTGCTTCAACTTTTCCTCCATCAGAATAATCTAAAACATTAACAGCAATTTGATGTGATTCTGTAAACCCACGCTTTTCACCTAGAACTTTAAAACCTACATCATTAAGTGATTCTGCAAACACTTTAGCATTTTTAATAACTTGGTTAGCGTAATCTTTTCCAAATTCTAATGCTTCTGCAAAAGCTACTGCCTTACCTGCCATGTGATGAATGTGATGACTACTAGTTAATCCTGGAAATGTTGCTTTCTTGATTGGATCTTCATGTTTCTCAGAACCTAAAACAAGTCCACCTTGTGGACCAAACAAAGTTTTATGAGTACTCATTGTCATAGTATCTGCACCTTCTCGTAATGGATCCTGAAATCTTCCACCAGCAATTAATCCAGCAACATGTGCTGCATCATAATTGATATGCATATCAAAACTCTTTAGGAAATCTGCCAATTCTTTAACAGGATGTGGAAACAAAAACAATGATCCACCAAACATTGCCATCTTAGGCAAATTGCCTGCTTTCTTTAACTCTTCAACTTTTTGTTTTGTCTTTTCAACATCAATTGTCATCTCTTCAGCATCAAATGGATAAAATTCAATTTCCAAACCATGAACTAATCCAGCAGTTCCTGAATGTTCCTTCTTACCATGAGAAATATGACCTCCAGCAGGAATTGAGGGTGCTAGCATTACATCGCCTGGGTTTGTAAAAGCAGAATATACTGCAAGATTAGCAACCACACCAGAGATAGGTCTTACATCTGCAAATTTTGCCTTATACAACTTCTTTGCAAGCTTCATACATTCAAACTCAACCTCATCAATGTACACACATCCTGCATAGACTCTCTCACCTGGCCAACCTTCGGCATATCTATTTCCAAAATCTGATATTATTGCCTCTCTAACAGCAGGACTAGGTATGTTTTCACTTGCAATTAATGGAATGGAATTCTCAAACCATTTGTGATGTTCTTTTAAACTTGAGAAAATTTTATTGTAAGATTCTTTATTTGATGATTTTGCCATGTTTTGCAAATTAAATTTCCCAATTTAAAAACACCGATTTTTGACTATTTTATTTACGAGTTTTTGATCTGCAACGTATAAAAGGGGAATTGGACGTTTTTCTTTTCATGGGTATGCAAGCAACTTCTAAAGGTACTATGCCAGTTGTACTACTAAAAGAAGGAGGTTCTGAAACAAAAGGACGAGACGCACAAAAAAATAACATTGCAGCAGCCAAGATTATTGCTGAAATTGTACATTCCAGTCTTGGTCCAAGAGGTATGGATAAAATGCTTGTTGACTCACTCGGAGACGTTACAATTACAAATGATGGCGCAACAATTCTCAAAGAGATCGACGTACAACATCCAGCTGCAAAAATGCTAGTTGAAATTTCAAAAACCACTGATAATGAAGTTGGTGACGGTACAACATCTGCTGTTATTTTAGCAGGTGCACTTCTAGAAAACGCTGAATCACTTTTAGATCAAGACGTTCACCCAACAATTATTGTAGATGGATATAGAAAAGCTGCAAAAAAGGCAAAACAATTCCTTCAAGAAATATCTGAGACTGTATCTGCAAATGACAAAACAATTCTAAATAAAATTGCAAAAACATCTATGCAAACTAAGTTGGTAAGAAAAGACTCTGATCAATTAGCCGATATTATTGTAAAAGCAGTTCTTGCAGTTGTTGAAAAAGAAGGTGAAAAATTTAATGTTGATATTGATGATATTAAAGTAGAAAAGAAAGCCGGTGGCTCGATTAAAGATTCTGTTATTATCCAAGGTATTGTACTTGATAAAGAAATTGTTCATGGGGGAATGCCGAGAAAAATTTCTGATGCAAAAATAGCCTTAATTAACAAAGCTTTAGAAATTAGTAAAACCGAAACTGATGCTAAAATTAACATTTCAAATCCACAACAATTGAAATCTTTTCTTGATGAGGAAAATAGAATGTTAAAGAATATGGTCGATAAAGTAATTGGTTCTGGAGCAAATGTAGTACTATGTCAAAAAGGAATTGATGATATGGCTCAACACTACCTAGCAAAAGCAGGAATTATTGCAGTTCGAAGAATCAAAGAAAGTGATCTTACAAAACTTGCAAAAGCAACTGGTGCTAGAATCGTAAATAATCTTGATGATATATTTGAAAAAGATCTAGGAGATGCTCAACTTGTAGAGGAAAGAAAAATTGAAGAAGACAAATGGGTATTCATTGAAGGTTGTAAACATCCAAAATCTGTCACTTTACTTCTTCGTGGTGGTTCTCAGAGAGTTGTTGATGAAGTTGAACGTTCAGTACACGATTCTCTAATGGTAGTAAAAGATGTAATTGAAAAACCAGAAATTGTTGCGGGTGGTGGTGCCCCTGAAACTTATGCTGCAACTAAGATAAGAAGTTGGGCAAAATCACTTGAAGGCAGAGAACAACTCGCTGCTGAAAAGTTTGCTGATTCTTTAGAATCAATTCCATTAACACTTTCAGAAAATGCTGGAATGGATCCAATTGATACACTAACAGTTCTTCGTTCTAGACAAATGAAAGGAGAAAAATGGACTGGAATTGATGTTATGAAAGGTAAAATTGCAAATATGAAATCAAGCGATATAATTGAACCTTTAGCAGTTAAACTTCAAATTGTTTCAGCCGCCGCAGAAGCAGCATGTATGATTCTTAGAATTGATGATGTAATTGCTACACAAAAATCTGCAGGACCTCCACCAGGAGCAGAAGGTGGAATGCCTGGAATGGGCGGTATGGGTGGAATGCCTGGAATGGGCGGTATGGGTGGAATGCCTGATATGGGCGGAATGATGTAAATTTTTTAATAGAAATTATTTTTCAAAAGTTTATTTGATTATCATATTTACAAACCATATTGAATAAAACTACATCAAAAATGCTAACAGGATTCAAATATGTTTATTTAATAGCATTTTTTGCATTACTATCAGGATTTTTCCATCCATTAATTACTCATACAAGTTTTGATAGTGTAGTAATAGGAGTTATTGTATTATTCATTGGCTTGGCAGGTAGTATTTTGCTTTACAAAGCAGCTGTTTCAGAGAAAAAGAGAATAATATTTCTTGGTATAGGTTTTACTTTGATATTTATTTCATTATTTTATATTTTTCAAATTACTGGAAGAATCTAGATATCAAAATACAGATAAAATTCATGAGGGTGCGGCCTTATTGCTATTTCTCGTTGATCTCTTTTACCTAACTCAATAATTTTATCAATTACA
The DNA here is from genome assembly GCA_964597385.1 of uncultured Nitrosopumilaceae archaeon. Lineage (GTDB taxonomy): Archaea > Thermoproteota > Nitrososphaeria > Nitrososphaerales > Nitrosopumilaceae > Nitrosarchaeum. Next base: position 5,465 of record CAZQXU010000024.1, read on the forward strand.
TCATTTGTATAAATTGGAAGAAGGAACTTTCTATCACTTTCTAATTCATCTATTGCTTCGCCTAAACTTTTTGGTAAAACTCCGATTCCTCTTTTAGCTCTATCTGATTTTGTCATTTTAAAAATATCATCACGAACTTGATCACCTGGATCCATTTTCTTTTTTACCCCATCCATTCCAGCTGCAGTAACTGCCGCAAATACTAGATATGGATTTGATGAAGGATCAGGAGCTCTAAATTCAAGTCTCTTCAAACTAGCATAATTTTTACCTTTAAGATGTTGTGGTACTCTAACTATAGCCGATCTATTACCTGCACTCCATGCAATATAGGCTGGTGCTTCATAACCTGGGACAAGTCTGTGATATGAATTTGTAGTAGGATTACAAATTGCAGATAATGCTTTTGCATGATTAATAATTCCACCACAAAAATATTTTGCAGTTTGACTTAATTCATCTGCATCATCAGGATCATAAAACACATTTTCTTTTCCTTTCCATAAACTAACATTAACATGCATTCCAGAGCCTGCATCCATTGCAATAGGTTTTGGCATCATAGTTGCAACTTTGCCATATTTTTGTGCTACATTTTTTATTACATATTTGTAAGACTGAGCTGCATCAGCAGCATTTGTCATGTAGTCATATTTGATATCAATTTCACATTGTCCCGCAGTAGCTACCTCATGATGATGATTATCACATAATATACCAAAATCATTATTCAAAATATTTACACATTCGTTTCTATAAGGAGTCAAAGTATCTGAAGGCGTACTTGGATAGTATCCTTCTTGAAGACCCATAGGATATCCACTTCCTTCATTATTCCATGGGGCCTCTTTTGATTCAATTGAATAGGATTGACCTTTGTATGGAGTCAAAACGTCCCAATGTACTCTATCAAACACAAAAAATTCTACTTCTGGACCCCAAGCACTATAATCAAAACCCTGAGTTTTTACATATTCTTCTGCTTTTTGTGATATTCCTCGAGGATCCCTAGATAATCTTCCCCTATTGCCACCCCAATAGATATCACATAGCAATCTTGCTGTTTTATTTTCAGTCATCCATGGAATTATGGCAAAAGTATTAGGGTCTGGTTTTAAAATAAGATCAGAATCATCAACATTTGTAAAACCAATAATCGATGAACCATCTAATTTTGGTAATCCATCCCTCATTTGTTCAGGGGTAAAAGTTATGGCTGAAATTGTAGTATGATGAAAACGCCCAGTAAGACCAGTAAATTGCAGATCTATGAACTGAATTCCTTCATGTTGAATTCTGGCAAAAACTTCATCTGGTGAATATGTTACTTGAAGTGCTTTTCCATGACTAACTTTATAGGGCAATTTTGTGCTTCAATCAAACACAAATACATCCGAGATTTAAGGATTAGGTAAGAAATGTCAGAAACAAATGAAATAGATCTAAACAAATTACACCATATAGTCCTACGAGAAACTGAAAATGATTCTATACAAGAAATCAACCCTGATTTCTATAGAAAACTTTCAGATTTTATTGGTGACTTGAAAAAACAAGAATTTGATGGAGTAGAAAATAATATTAAAAAAGTAATAATTGATACTGCTACAGAACTAACATCGCTTTTTATCAATATTAGACTTGAAAAAATTTCTAAATCGGGAAATATTTACTTTCAAAATCTTTTAGATGAAGAAAAATTTATTCTTGATGCAGAAGAAGAACGTAGAGAAAGAGCTGAAATGATTCTTTCAGCAACAATTAATGGAAAATCAAAATTTCTTGAATCTATCTCTCAAAATCATAAGACAAAGACTGTTGTTGTAAGATTTCTTCAGGAGGTAGATGAAATCATAGGTGCTGATCTAGAAAAATATGGACCTTTCAAAATAGAAGATGTTGCAACAATACCATATGAAAATGCTCAGGCATTAATTACTAAAAATATTGCCACCAAAGTTCGTTGGGAAGATTAGATAGAAATTATACCTCAATTACTTTCATTTATGACACATACAGGAGTAGATGTAATTGATTTTCTTCTTTATACAATTTATCCAGTAATTGGTATCTTTATTGTTGAAGCAATTTGTAGAGTAACTAAAACTCCAAAATGGATTAAACTGTGGACACAAGCTACTGTATCTATAGGATTTGGAATATACTATCTGTTTGTGTTACCCGCCCCACAAAATTTTCCTTTAACAGCACTGGTAATGTTTGCTCTTGCTTTAGCATTAATTTATCAAGGAAGACGAGCAAAAATATCTCCTGACAAAAGTCCTTATTAATTCTCTATCTAATCTTTGAATTTTCTAAATATTCTTTTGAAAACATTTTGTTTGTTTGGACCTCCATCTCTAATTACTTTTTTTTCACCAAATCTACGAGCTCTGATCTGAGTTAATTTTACACATCTATGTTCTTCTGGAAGTCTATGTTCAGCACAAAATGGATCTTTACAATAATTACACTGAAATGGCATATCTACCATGTCACCACAATAAGCGCATTTTTCAGGTTTCATAAACATCCTATAATTTTTCTTCTAATAAACTTGTTATGATTTATTAGAAAATTAATTATTTTTAAAAAATTCAGGTAAACGTTTTTACGATGTTGAAATTAAAAATAATTACGTGAATATTGATGATTGAAAATAAAGTAGCGATAATTACCGGTGCAAGTAGTGGAATTGGATTTGCTACTGCATTAGCACTTTCAAAAGCAGGAGCAAAAGTTGCAATAGGTGCACGACGAACAAATATGCTTTTAGAATTAGAAAAAAAGATCAAAGAAAATGGTGGAGAAGTTTATTCTCAAAAACTAGATGTTACTAAGAGAAATGAATGCAATTCTTTTGTCGAAAACGTTTTGAAAAAGTGGGGGACTGTTGACATACTAGTAAATAACGCAGGACTTATGCCTCTAAGTTTTTTCAAAAATTTGAAGATTGATGAATGGGAACAAATGATTGATGTCAATATCAAAGGCGTATTATATTGTACAGGTGCTGTTGTTACGCACATGCTTGAAAAGAAATCAGGGCATATTATTAACATCTCATCAGTTGCTGGAAGAATAGTTTTTCCTGCTGGTAGCGTTTATTGTGCCACAAAACATGCGATCACTGCTTTCAGTGAAGGGCTAAGACAAGAACTTAGTGTACGAAAAAACATACGTGTTACATGTATTGAACCAGGAGTTGTTGCAACCGAACTAACAAATACAATTACTGATGAATCTTTACAAGCATTTGTTGAAAGTGCTAAAAAAATGGAAGCATTACAAGCTGAAGACATTGCAAACGCAATTGTTTATGCTGTAGAATCACCAAATCATGTAAATGTTAATGAAATTCTAATCAGACCTACTACACAAGATCGTTAAATTGACTTCTATCCCCCACATCTTAATTCTTGGTGGAGGATTTGGAGGATTAGCTGCAGCGAATGAAATTAGAAACAACCTTACATCATCTCAAGTTAAGATAACAGTTATTGACAAAAAAGATTGGTTCATGGTAGGCTTTGCCAAACTTTGGATTATCAAAGGTACACGAACATTTGAAAATTCAATAGGATCACTAAATCAACTTATTAAAAAAGAAATAAATTTTTTAAAAGAAGAAATAATACAAATTGATCTTCAAAATAAAAAAATTAAAACCACTACAAAAATTCTGTCCTATGATTTTTTAATTATTGCAATGGGTGCAGTTTTAGCACCTGAAAAAATTCCAGGACTTTCAGAAAATGGAATGAACCTTTATGATCATAATCAATTAACTGAAATTCATAAAAAAATAAAAAATATGAGATCTGGCAACATTGCTATTTCCATTATGGGAATGCCATACAAATGTCCTCCAGCACCATTTGAGGCTAGTTTATTGATTGATTCAATGTTAAGGGACGCTGGAGTTAGAGAATCAATACAAATTCATTTCTATAGTCCTGCTCCAATAACATTACCTGCAGCTGGTCCAGAAATCAGTAAAAAAATTCTTAGTTTAATAAATTCGGAGAACATTATTTTTCATGATTCATGCAAAATAAAATCTGTTGAAAAAAATAAACTGATTTTTCAAAATGGAAAGGAAGCTATTTTTGATTTACTTCTTGCTATACCTCCACATATTGCACCTAAAGTAATTTATGAATCTGGATTAGCCAAAGAAGATGGATTTATACCAATTAACAGAGATTGTAAAACTACATTTGAAAATGTTTATGCAGTAGGTGATGTGACAACTTTAACAGTAATTGATACTATGACAGTTCCTAAAGCAGGTGTGTTTGCAGAAGGAGAAGCAATTACAGTTGCACAAAATATCATATCTAATATACAAAGTAAAAATGAATTATTATTATTTGATGGAAAGGGAGGATGCTTCATTGAATCTGGGAGAGATACTGCATCTATAATTGAAGTTGATATGTTTACTGAATCTAAACCAACAACAAAATTAACAGAATTTACATCTAAACATCTTGATGAAAAGTTACAATTTGAGAAAGAACGACTTTCAAAATGGTTATGATTAATCAGTTTTTTTATTTTCTTTTGTAAGGTGTTCTAAAATAGCTTTTACCTCAACACCCAAACCTAGAGTATCTTTTGCTAGATCTAATTTTTCAGGAATACTCTGTTTAAAATTTTCATCTTCATTTTCTATTCTTATTTTTTGAATACAATCAAGATGATCTTGATCATTTCCAGAAATTCTATTGCAAATGCTGCAAATTTTCATTAATAATCAATAATAACCCGACGATTTAATAATTTCAATTTGTGCCTCACTCATGAGGGGTCGTAGTCTAGCTTGGTATGATACTAGTCTGGGGGACTAGTGGTCGCAGGTTCAATTCCTGCCGGCCCCATCATAATTTTAATATCTTTAAAATATTCTCAAAACTTTTTCGTGTTGGTTCATGCTTGTATTTTCTTAAAACATCAATAATTTTTCCCTTTTCGGGAATTTTATAGATTCTTTGAACTTTTTTGGCAATTCCTGATCCAATAAAAATAGCTTGAGTAATTGAAGTTACATTAGACGCTCGCCTATTGATACTCGAACTTTCAAAATCAATTAGAGTCGTTCTTAATTTTCCAACAATAACATGCTTTGAAATACTGCTTAATTCACCATGATCAAAACCAATCTCATCTAATCTATAACAATCCTCTAAGATTATTTTGATTATTGACTTTAATTTCTTAGAACTTCCATTTCCTTTTAGAGATTGTATCCAATCACTAATTTTATTACCTTCAAGATATTCCATTACTAAAAAATTCTTACTCACATCATATAACTTGGGTCCAACATTTACTGCATTTACCAATTTCATTAATTTTGCTTCACTTTTCATTTCGCTTCTTTGAGAATCTAATCTTCTGATCTTTAATGCAACAATGTTGTTTCCTTTCTTTGCTAATACTACTACTCCAACATATCCCTTGCCCAAAATTTGTAAACTCCCAATAGTCGTCTGCCCAGTAAATGATATTGATTTTATTTTTAATTTTTCTAATTCGATAATTCTTGATTGAAGTTGACGTGAGCTAGCTTTTGGATAGCCAAGAATTTTTGAATACGGTTCTTTTACTAATTTTTTAATTGGTATGAAAGATAGAGTCATCAGTTGAAATAAGATCTAAAATTGCCTCTTTAATTGATTTGCTTAAATTTTTATTTCCAATAGTAATTTCAACTCCTTTCCTAAAATCACTTTGTAATCCCTTTGGTATGCCTGTTTGGAGATTATTTTTCAAAAATTCTGTCATAAATTTTACTACTTCATTATGTCTTCTTTTTTCAAGTGCAACAATTTTTCCATCGTCATTAATCCACATTAATTCAGTTTTTGTAATATTTTTTGAAATAAAACTATCACAATCACTTACTCTAAAGAAATCAGGGCCACTTTTAGAATAATTTATTGGGATTTTAGTTGATTCTAAAAGGAAAAAAAGACAAGCTTCACCAATATTATCTGAATGTGCTTTACTTCGTAAAACACTGAAACCTCCTAATTCTAGTTGAGTTGTAAGTGAAGAAGTTGCTCTCTTGATTTGCCCCCAAATTATATCTGGACTTCGATTTTTAAAATTGAATTTTATCACAAGTACGTTTTCCAAACTATTTTTTGATATTTTCAATTTTTTTTGAATAAAAAATTCTAATTTAGGTTTGTTTTCAAATGCTCTACATAAAAGAATGAATTTTCCTATATTTTCATTTGAAATTGCTGCAGCCAAATTTCTATTACTGTCAATAGGATCTATAATTGAAATTAATGTCTCAAATACTTTTGTTGTCTTTCCAATAATTTGACCTTGTTGAATTTTTCCAATTGATCTAATTGTATTTTCAAAATTACCAAAATTTAAAATTAAAACCTCTGATACATATCCACTAAAGCCTTGTTTTGCAATTTCCGAACCATAAATTTTATTTGCCTTTAGAAATATTTTGAGTATTCTTACTTCGTTTCTCATTTCAGGAGTAAGTGATTTTTCCATGTATTTTGTATGAAAAGGTGATCTATCTGCAGAACTTTTCCATTCACCAGAATTTACATCGTAACATGGAACAACATTTATCTTTGTTTTTTTAATTTTAGCCTCAACATACGGATGTTCAGAATATCTTACATATGGATTATATTTTTTCATTGATTGAAATCCCACATTTTTTGAAATCTCTGTAAATTTTTCATCAGAAATAGTTTTTTTAAATTTAATAAAAATATCAATATCTGCTTCTTCTGAGAGCCAGGTATCTTTTGCATAAGATCCTCCAAATTCCAATCCTGTAATTTCAGGATGATTTTTTATTTGATTTTCAACTAATAGAAAAGCCTCATCTGCGATTTGTTTTTTTAATTTTCTTACATTTTCTGATATTATTACAGATTTTCTAATTTTAGATAATACTTGTTTCATTATTCTGCTTTAACCTCTATTAAATCAGAATAAATAGGACCCTTTGAACTAAGAACGCTTTGTTTAAGCTTAAATCCTGCAATTTCTTGAGTTCCAAAATTAATTAATTTGAATTTATTCAACTCTTTTTCAATATCTCCAATCTTATTTTTAATTCTAAATACTGTGATATGAGGTTTAAACGGTTTATCTACAGTAAAACCTAATGGAAGGAGTACATTTTCAATATTTTTTGCTAGTTCTGTTAATAGCTCCCCTCCATTTTCATCAGTTCCAATCCATACAATCCTTGGAAATTTTAATTTAGGAAACACACCGATACCTTTGAAATCTACCATAAATTTTGAAAATTTAACTGATTTTAAAGCAATTATCACTTTCTCTACAACATCTTGTGATATCTCCCCTAAAAATTGCAATGTAAAATGAAGATTATGTAATTCTACAGGTTTAGCATTAATGTTAATTTCAGATTGAAATTTAGAGATTGAGTTAATTATTTTATCAGATGTAATTTCAACTGCAACAAAAACCCGCATGATAATTTTCCTTATTGATGTTTTATAATAATTTCCGGTAACTTCATAGACCAGACTGTTTTTTCATTCTGATATTGGTAAAACTAATTGTTTGTTTAACAGGTATGCCTGGAGCAGGTAAATCAACCATAGCTGATGGTCTCAAATCAAAAGGTTATGATGTTATTAACATGGGTAATGTAGTAAGAGCTGAAGCTAAAAACAGAAATCTTGAACCAACAGGACCAAATCTTGGTAAATTAATGATTGAACTTCGAGAAAAAAATGGTCAAGGAGCAATAGCAGAATTAGTTGTACCACAAATTGAAAATACAAAATCAAAAGTTGTAATAATTGACGGTATAAGATCTAATGCTGAAATAGAAGTTTTACGTAAACATGGAACCGTTAAACTCCTTGCTATACATGCATCAACTAATACAAGATTTGGATTTTTAAAAAATCGAGGAAGATCTGATGATCCACAAACTAAAGAAAATTTTGAAGAAAGAGATAATCGAGAAATTGGAGTTGGTATTAGTAATTCAATTGCATTATCTGATGAAACAATTTCTAATAATAATTTAACAAAAGATGAATTGATTGACTATTCCTTCAAAATTATTGAAGGTTGGATAAAATGAGAGTTCCTAGTATTAGTTGTAAAATTGAAATTACTTCTTTAATAAATCCCTCTGAAGATCCAAAAAAAATTGAAACTGCAATTTCAAATGTTTTTCCTAACGCAAAATTAAAAATTGAAAAGTTTTCTATTGTATCAAACTCAAAAGATCTTAATTTGCTTGAAAAGATCTACGATATTATTCATTCGAATCAATTACAAAAAATCTATCAACGACAACTTGAAAAAAATTTAGAAGATGA
>CAZQXU010000025.1:0-4768 GCA_964597385.1 uncultured Nitrosopumilaceae archaeon
TAAAATCTTATATACTTCGGTACTTTAATGTACGGTAAGGAAAAGTAAATTGCCGAAAGCTGGATTCAAATCAATAACTGTATCTGAAACCGTCTACGATAAATTCCAAGACGTTTATCAGAAAAATAAAGACAACCTTGCAATGAAAGGTGTCAACAGTTTTTCAGGTTATGTCACTTACATGTTAGAGGAGATGATGCAAAAAGACAAAACGTTTGCAAGATATGCTCCAAAGATTGAGAAAATTTCAATTGATGATGATCGTGTCATACTAAAAGACAATATCAAAAATAGAATAGCTGAAGTTGCAGTACAGAAAGGAGAATTGTTTTGTCAGCTTTGTGAAGAGAAAGATTGTGTCCATATTGGATTTGTATTTTCACTTCCAGATGTTTACGAAGTTTTGAATTCTAGAGGAATCAGACATCCAAAATAAAGGAGCAGTGGAGGAGGTGGGATTTGAACCCACGAACTCCTGAGAGACAGGATCACCCATTTTTATGATCTTAAGTCCTGCATGTCCAAAAGCACTATGTGCTTACTTTGGCCAGGCTTGATTACTCCTCCAAAAAGGTAGAATTTTGTGTGAAATTTAACAGTTTAGAGTGTTTTGAGACATAATCAAGAATTATAAGGATTTTCAAACGCTGAAATTTGTGCTTCGATAGCTCAGCCTGGTAGAGCGTTACCTTGGTAAGGTAAAGGTCGCGGGTTCAGATCCCGTTCGGAGCTTTCAATAATTTTTTATTAAAAGTTCAAAATGACCAGTTCTTTTTTTAGAGTTTGAATTAATGGATCGATTTGCTTCAATCCTAGTGATTTTCCATGGTTTCTTTGCAAAGATATCAGATACTTCCTTAGAATCAGAATTTGATAATAATACATGACATTCTTTAGAATCTAATTTCAAACAAAGTTCAGCAAGTCTAGTAAGGTCATCATATGTGAAATCTTTGGTAGTATAACTTGTGAAATTTGCAGTAGAGCTTACTGGTTGATATGGAGGATCAAAATATACCAGATCTCCCTTTTTTGCATCCCTTAGAACGGATTCAAAATCCCTGCACTTGATTGAGATTCTATTTGTTTGTAAGATGCTGCTTACAGCGCGAAGATTTTCTTCGTTTACAATATTTGGGTTTGTGTATTTTCCTAATGGAACATTAAATTTTCCTTTACTGTTTACTCTGTAAAGTCCGTTAAAGCAAGTTCGATTCAAAAAAATTAGTCGGGATGTTTTTTCAACTTCGTTTCTAGGATTACTTTCTCTTACAGAATAATAGTATGATTTGGAATCTTTTTGATAATTTTTTTCGTGACTTTTTAGAGATGAAATTAAGGCATCAATTCTATCTCTAATTGTAGTATATGCCAATACAAGATCAGAGTTTAGATCAGAGATACTGCATTTTTGACCATTTTTATCAGTAAGAATATGAAAAAGTAAAGCGCCTCCTCCAAGAAATGGCTCATAATACGTACCAAAAGACTCTGGAAGATTTCGATGTAATATTGGAATTAACTGTCTTTTTCCTCCAGCCCATTTTACAAATGGCTTTGGAGTAACAAGAATCTGATCATATTGTTGCTTCACATATTATCATCACAATAACGCATATTGTCAAAAGAGACAACAAAAGATCACAACATGTACAATATTTTTTAATCAAATTCTAGAATCGATATAGAATACTCTAAACTAAAATAATAAAATGAAAAGGAAAGGGTTGAAGTTTTAGTCCCACTTTGACCAAGCGGCCATCCATCTGTATGTCCAAGTGTTTAGTTTACAACCTAATGCTGTAAACGTAACTGACAATACTGCACCAGCACCTGCACCCAGTGCTACTGGACTGTTATAGAATTTACCTACTTGAGGCTCTATTGGTGTCATGTATGGTGGCAATGTTGGTCTTGGATATTTGAATGCCGTTTCTAGTGGGTCTGCTACTGTTATCAGGTTTACCATGTTGAATAATGGTAAAGACATTCCTACAAGTACACCGCCAAACAGTATCAACGAATGTTTGTTCTTCTTTGTAGCCCAATATGCCAAATCAAGCAACATTGCTGATGGCAACCAAACTGGTGTTACAATGAAGTCATATGGATAACCTAGAGCAAACCATGCACCTTTTGCTATCCATGTGTATACTGTCATAATTAGGGCGTAATACGTCGCTGTTCCTGGAACGCCTGTAAACGTTAGGTAATATGTTGCACCTACGCAAAGCATCAAAGTTTGCGATATTGAAAATACCGTAAACGATGTCCAAGCCCAGTCAGTATAGAAAATGTAGTCTCCTGCATTAATTGTTAACAGTGTAGAGTTAACTGCAACTACTACTATGAACAAGTAGTGAGTACATCGTCTTAGCCAGACCATTATCAAGTAGAATAAACGGTCAGTATATAAAATTTTAGAGTGTGGTGGAGATCGTTAATTTTTTAAAATAAAGTAAAAAGAAGAACTGAAGGATTTTCCTTCTAATGTCCAACAAGTAGTACTATAAGTATAGTACCCACAGCGGTTGCGGCTAGAGTTGCAGCAACTATTCCATTGCTGTTCTTCTTAGAGCCTTCTTCCATAACTTTAACACAGAAGAGATAACCTATTGCTTCGATAATTGTTAGAACGATGAACGCATAGTGACCACTACTTGTTGGATATGCCCATGGATAATAGAAGTATCCTGCTGCAGTACCACCAAAAGTTGCTAACCAAGCTGCGATGTAAGATATGGTGATCATACCGGTCATATTTTCGACACGTCGACCTATCATTTTTTCTACATCGGAACTAGATGCGCCACCTGCGCCACTTGAACCAAATCCTTTCGGAAGAGTCATTCTGGAATTATACTAATCAGAATCCTTTTAAATCTTTCTTAAATGTGAGGTCCAGTACGATCTTCGTGATATTGAAAATAAGAAAAAGAGAAAAAATGTGCTATTGCACTTTGTGTCTATGGAATTGCTCTGCTGTACAATTTGCCTTCTAAAGCCATCTTGTACATCTCTGCAACGTACGGATTCTCACCTGGAGTTTCTGCACCTAATTCTACAAGTCGAGCATATACTCTAACTACGTATGCTAGTGCACCCATGAATGCTACTACGACACCCATGTTGAACATCCAGTGATTTGGTACTGCAAAGATTTCTTCTACAAACCAGAAGTGCCACATCTCATTGACTCCAATTGTAAACATGGTTGCAAGGTAACCAAGAATGGTCATCTTCAATCCAGTGTTAATCGAGTTATTTGGACCTCTGAGTACTGGTACTTTTCTATCATAGATTGCAGCTGCTGCCCATCCAAGTGGTAATGTGATGAAGTGGGAGTATAGCCACCAGTGTGCTGGTGTAAATGCACTATCTCTGATAGAGGTTTGATGTAAAGAACCATCAACGAAGTTATCTACTTCGACTGATGCTGCAGTGGATCCCATAGCAATGACGATGAGCCAGATTTTCTTTAGTCTCTGAATCTCAACTTCTTTTGGGATTAATGCGGGCATCTGTGCCATGTTGACTTTAGTGTTAATTCTGGATATAAAGCAAGGGTTTTGAAATTACAATATTTTATCAGAATTGTGATAAATTAAATAATAAACTATTAGAATTTTTCATATAAAAATTGAGATATTTTGAAATAATTATACTTAATTTTTATTAATTTTAATGCTAATCATCGATGTTAATCATCACTATGAAGTATCGATCCTCGTTACCAAGGTAAAATATATAACAATGTGTATTATCATTCTGAATATTAGGACTATGGTCGAAAAAAAGATTTTCGTATTAGGACTCGCTGCTGTACTTGCATTAGGTACACTTGGTTTCAACTGGGTTGAATCCATAATTCCAACTGCAGATGCACACGGTGTCCAAGCACAACTTCAGAGTCGTTTCATCAGAATCGAAGATGAGACCTTCAATAGACAATCACTACAAACTGGAGAAACTTTGACTGTTCAAGGTACTTTAGTTAGTCTTGTAGAAAGAGACCTTAGAGGATGGATTTCCATTTTCTCAGAATCTACTAACGCAGGTAACAGATGGGAGATGTTAGCAAGAGACCCACCAGGAAACGTCTTTGACATTCCAGGTAACGCTATTGTTGAATATTCATTATCTGCAAAAGCACTTGAAGCTGGTGTATATCATGTACACACACAACTTAACGTAGCTAAAGTAGGTCCAGGTCTAGGTCCAGGTCAAACAGTAGTTGTTGAAGGAGAACCAATTATCAAACCAATTCCATATACCAACATCGCATATCAATCAATCATCATTGGTGTTGGCTATGTAATCACGTTTGCAACACGACCCTGGCAAGTTATCTAAGCCACCCACTTTTCCTTTTCATTTTATAGATGCTCCTTACGATATAGTATCATCAACCAAGTTTTATCTAAGAAAAAAATAGAAAAGATATGCTAAGTTTTAAAATAAAAAAATTAGATATTTTTCAAAGTTATTTTTTTGGAGATGTTGAATTTCGTAATGACAATTACAAAATAAATATACAAAATCAGAAAAGAGGAAAAGTACTCAGATTACCTTTTGGGATTAATTCAAAAAAAGAAAAGATGATAGTGAGAATCATAGGATCAAAAGACCTATTTGTTGAAGATTATTTGCCGTATTGCGGTCAATCAGAATGGCTTGAAATCGATTCAGATGAAATTACATATTTTCTTGCAGACCACCAAGACCAATTTGACACTATTGAGATAATGGACACTTAACAGAAGGACTT
>CAZQXU010000025.1:4868-13464 GCA_964597385.1 uncultured Nitrosopumilaceae archaeon
GGTTTCATGGAAGGTGGATGTCAAAGAGCAATTTACACACTAAGTAATGATGGAACGGCATATGCAGAATGGAAAGAAGATCCTAATTTTGAGATTGGTCACTTTTTATGGATTTTCAAATTTCCACTAAGAGACATGGATGAATCAAAATCCGTAGTATATGTCAACGATAGGATTTCAGAAAATTTCATCAAGACCCCATTACAAGATGGATATCATTACAAGGCGGTATTTACCTCAAAAGCATATGATGAGTCAAAGGATACAGACTTCTTACCTCCTCAGAACTAAGAGAAAATTTTCAAATCAGACTTTAGAAAAAAAGTTGAATAAACAGGGTTTTTCAGAATTATAAAAATAATGAAAAGAGGAAAGGAATTATTTTACCAGTATTTACCGTTATCTGGAATTAAACCGATACCTTCTCTTTCAAAGTGTCTGTCTAATTCGTCGACCCATCTCTCACGGTTGTCTTTGTAAGCCCATCCGTGTACACGTAACCAGAATGAGATTACTCCAAGAAGGAATATTGAGAACATTATGGTTCCGAAGATGTAAATCATTACATCATAGAATAATGGATCATAGTTTGGTCCTAACTGACCTGTAAGTGAAGACAGGATACTTAGGAAAGTTCCTACGATAGGAGTCATTGTATATTTTGGCTCTATTTGTGCGATATATACATTTCTTTTATTATCATAAAGTACGAGATCAGTATCCACTAAAGTATATCAAAGAAAATAAGAGAAAAGTAAGGTTTGTTTATCCTCGTCCCATTGCTGCGTATTTGCCAGATCTTCCTCTAATGAAGAGAGCCCCTGCAATACCACCAAAGACTGCAGCTGTAATAATAGTTGCACCAAGCACACCACTTGCATCAAGATAAGGTGTACCTGATCCAGATGCAGGATTAGCTTCTGCTGCTTCAATTCTTCTTCGTTGAATCTCTAGTGCTTCTTCCAAGGTATATGATCCAGTTTGTCCTTCTGAACCAACGTTACCCATGTATTGTGCAAATGCTATTGCATTTTCTGCATAGTAACCGATGGTGAACACAGCAATAAGAGATGCTGCTAAAAGTATTTTTGTATTCATACAGTTTACCTGTTCGTTCTGATAAAATTGTACATATTTAACTTTTATTCTAAGCTTCAAAATGCAGACATTATGTACGAGAATCGGAATAAGTAACGTTTAATTTTGTTCTATAATCAGCCCAATCATGGGACGATTACATACACACAGACATGGAAAATCACATACAATTAGACCAGCTACACTTCGTGCACCATCATGGAACACACTTAGTCCTAAAGAGATAGAAGAATTAGTTGTAAAATATTCCAAAGACGGGTTATCTCCAAGTCAAATTGGATTAAAACTCAGAGATCAACACTCAATTCCACTCATCAAATCGATCACAAAGAAAAGTCTTGGAAAAATACTTGAGGAAAACAATCTCCAAGCAGAAATGCCAGAAGATCTAGACAACATTGTAAAAAAAGCAGTAGGACTTCAAAAACACCTAAAGGCAAACAAGGGAGATAATAGAAATGTTAGATCTCTTGAGTTGATAGAGGCAAAAGTACACAGATTATCAGTGTACTATAAAAGAATAAACCGTATTCCTGAAAACTGGAAATATAAATCAGTAGTTGCTCAATTAGAGTAATGACAAAAACTCTTGATGAGTCGCTTTCGTTTTTCAAAGATACTATTTCAGATTGTATAAAATCAAGAAAATCGATTTCAGTTACAACTCATATCGATTGTGATGGATTAACTTCAGGTAGCATCATCACAAAAGCACTCATTAGATCTGGGGCAAAATGTACAGTTAGAACTTCAAAAGAATTTAGTAAGAAAGTTATTGATTCTCTAAAAAAAGATTCTAGAGATTTTCATATTATTACAGATCTTGCCGGTGGATTTGCAAAAAACTTAGATGAATCGTTAGGAGATAACTGGATTGTATTAGATCATCACCAGATATCTGAAAATGAGCAAGAAAATCAAAGAGTCATCAATGCATGGAAATATGGAATTGATGGAGGTACAGAAATTTGTGCAGGAGGAATGGCCTATCTTGCAGCAATGGCATTAGACGACAAAAATACGGATTTGTCTGCGATAGCTGTGGTTTCAGCTCTTGGCGATAGACAAGACCAAGGCGAAAGAAAATCATTTGTTGGAAAAAATTTTGAAATCGCAAATACTGCAAAGGAAGAAGGGTTAGTGGACATTGATTTAGATTTATTATTAGTTGGAAGAGAGACAAGACCAATTTCAGATTCTTTAGCATTTACATCTCAGCCATTTATCGAAGGCTTAACTTGGAATAGAGATGCATGCCTATCACTTTTGAATTCTTCAGGAATTCAATTAAAAGAAGGAGGCAGATGGAGAGTTCCTGCAGAATTAAATGATGATGAAAAAAGAATAGTCATTGAAACCATTACCAAATTTACATCAGGAAAGAACGCAACAGAGATAATGTCAGAATTAATCGGTTATACCTACACATTTCCAAGGGAAGATAAGAGAAGTTTTTTGCGAGATGGAAGAGAATTTTCAACTATGCTAAATTCCTGTGGAAGAATTAGTCGTTCTGGAGTTGGAATTGCTGTTTGTATGGGTGATAGAAACAAGATTCTAAGAGAAGGAGAGACGATACTTACAGATTATAGAAAAATGATTAGAGAATACATGAATATCTTAACAAATGAAAGGTGGAGAATTTCGGAAAGTAAGACATGTGTCATGGTAAATGGAGAAGGAATAGTACCAGAGATGATGACGGGAACAATTTCATCATTAATTGCAGGTTCTCCAAAGAATGCTGGAAAGATCATAATTTTAAGGACAGGTGGAGAAGAAAACACCATAAAATTTTCATCAAGAAAGTCATTTGGATGCAAATCAGAGATTAACTTAAGCGAATTAATGAGAACAGGAGCTGAGAAATTTGACGGAGTTGGCGGAGGTCATAATGCAGCAGCCGGTGCAAAAATAACTAAAGACAAATTAGATGGATTTCTAGATTATTTAGAAGTAAATGTCGTTAACATGCCAAGTACAGGTAATTCTCAATAATCTTTCAAAAGAAAAGGCAGAAACTGTAAAAAAAGCGTTGGAACCAGACAATGTAAATTTTCCAGAAGGATTGAGTCTAAATGTTGAAAATATTGATAACAAACTAGTTTTTAATTTTGAGAGTAGAGAGAACATGAAAAAACTGATAGGCACTATTGATGAAGTTTTAGAGCATGTTCAGCTTGCATTAAAGGTGATTGAGTAATGTTAGATCCAAAAATAATCAAGGATAATCCCCAAAGAATTAGAGATATGCTAAAAGCAAGAGCAGTTGAATTTAATCTTGATGAATTAATAGAATCTGATCAAAAAAGAAGAGACCTTATTCTCAAAACAGATGAGATGCGAAAAAAGAAGAATCAAGTAGCATTAGAAATTTCTCAGAAAAAGAAAGTAGGAGGCGATATTTCACCGAGTTTATCTGAAATGAAAAATATTTCAGGAGAACTTGCAAAATTAGAATCATTACAAGGAGAAGTAGAAAAAAAATATTCTAACTTAGCATTGACTATTCCAAATTTAATTCACGAGTCTGTACCTATTGGTAAAGATGAAACTGCCAACATAGAAATTAGAAAATGGGGAACAATTCCTAAATTTGATTTTAAAATTAATGACCACATAGACATTTCTGCTAATTTGGATTTAGTTGATCTTGAAAGAGCAGCTAAAGTTGCCGGTGCTAGATTTTATTATCTAAAAAATGATCTTGTCAGATTAAACCAATCTCTTATTCATTATGCATTAGATTTTCTTGCGGAAAAAAATTATTCTCTAGTTCAACCACCATATATGATCAATCGTCAATCTATGGAAGGAGCAATAATAGCCGATGATTTTGAAGAAGTGATTTACAAAATTGATAATGAAGATCTATACATGATTGGAACTTCGGAACATGCTATGGCAGCAATGCGCTCAGATGAGATTATCGAAGGTAAAGATCTTCCTTTAAGATTTGCAGGAGTAAGTCCATGTTTCAGAAAAGAGGCCGGGGCACATGGAAGAGATCAAAAAGGAATTTTTAGAGTACATCAATTTGACAAAATTGAGCAGTTTGTTTTTGCTCGTCCAGAAGAATCTTGGAAAGAACATGAAAGAATGTTATCTGTAGCTGAGGAGTTCTATCAAAAATTAGAGATCCCATACAAAGTAATGCTTCTATCATCAGCAGATATGGGAAAAGTATCTGCAAAAACATATGATATTGAAGCATGGATGGCAGGTCAAAACGCATATAGAGAAATTGTTTCATGTTCAAATTGTTTAGATTATCAAGCAAGAAGACTAAAGATCAGGTTTAGAGATAAAACAAATGAAGAAACACAATATCTACACACGTTAAACAGCACATTGGTTGCCACATCACGTGTTTTAGTTTCAATAATGGAAAATTTTCAAACTAATGATGGGCATATTGTTATTCCAAAAGTTTTACAAAAATACATGGGCAAAAACATAATCTAGTCACATACCCTTATATTTTGGATTCAAAGGTCGATAATAATTGGCACGTAGAAAAGGACGAGTAAAGGACAAATGGCGAGAAAAGAAATGGGTAACTGTAAGCGCTCCAGATTCATTTAACAATGTTCCAATTGCTTATGTTCCAATTACTGATGATGAAAATGCAATAGGCAGAGTTTTAGAAGTCACATTATATGACATTCTAAAAGGAGACCCATCACAACACCAATACAAGATTTACTTCCAAATAAACAAAGTAGAAGAAGATAAAGCTACTACGATTTTTAAAAGATACGAGTATTCTAAAGAGTTCTTACGTAGTTTAGTAAGACGTGGTTCATCTAAAATTAATTTTATAATTGATATCAAAACAAAAGATGGTTATGTCTTTAGAATCAAAATACTTGCACTTACCCATAGACAACTTAACACATCTAGAAAACATGCATTAAGATTGATTGCTAGAGATGTAATTAACAACACTGTACCGCAAATGACAATTGATCAGTTTGTTCAGGCTACATGTTACAGTAAGATTAATTCTGATATCATGGCTGCATTTAAGAAAGTCATTAGAGTAAGACATGTAGGTCTAGAGAAAGTCAAACTCATCAGAACTGCAGAAAAAGAAATAGCATTGCTTGAAGCCTAAACAACAATCGTATTCATACAGCTAATGGTTGACAAATTAGAAGTTACAATTGATGTAATTATACATGCAACCGAAGATATTTCCAAATTCTTAAAATCATTTGAGGACATATTTGAATTAGATGATGATTTCACAATGAATGAAACACTGGGTCATTTTGAGAATACAATTACAATACTAAGTAGGAAAATTGAGAAGAAAGAGGCTCAAAAATTTGTTTTAAGATTAATTGAAGCGATATCAAAGGAACAAATCATTAAATTATTAGAAGAGATAGAAGAAAGAACAGTAGATTCCAGGCTTCACATTAGATTAGACAAACAAGAATTCATCAAAGGAAATTTAGTGTTAAGTGAAAGAGACGCAATAAAAGTGAAAATTCATACACCGATTTATAATAAAAAAGATACTGTCAAAATATTCAGGCAGGTATTCCAAATTGCCAACTAGATTAAATAGGAATAAGAAGGCAATTCAATTTGGGAATGAGGAGATAATAGCCGCTCCAGTCTGAGCGAAAGCTTTGAAGACGCCGCGACGAACCGACCCCATTTTTGAATTTATTATAAAGATCAAAAATTTTCTCACTGAAATCATGGTATTATTTTAAATACGGATAAACGGCGCGTTCTTTTGTGGCAGATTATGACGTCATTATAGCTGGAGGTGGATTGGCAGGAACTATAGCTGCTCAATCAGTTTCACATTATTCAAATCAGGGATTAAAAGTTCTAGTTATTGACAGAAGCCCTTCAAA
Organism: uncultured Nitrosopumilaceae archaeon; assembly: GCA_964597385.1. GTDB lineage: Archaea > Thermoproteota > Nitrososphaeria > Nitrososphaerales > Nitrosopumilaceae > Nitrosarchaeum. The sequence continues at coordinate 10,841 of CAZQXU010000025.1, forward strand.
TTTACCAGGATCTAAAAGCGTATCAGGTTGGATATGTGGAGATGCAGTTAGTAAAGAAGCGGTAGACTATATGACAAACAGAATTAAAGTTAACTGGAGCGAACCCGAAATTGAACATAAAGTAAAAGGTGTAATGGCATTTTCTCCAGATAGAGAAACATCAATTCCATTTGATGGTGCTGGATATATGCTCAATAGACAAGTTTTGCCAGAACGTCAAAACGAAAGAACATTAGCAATGGGAGTAGATTTTGATTTTGAAATTAATCTTACAGGATTAGTATATGATGGAAATCAAGTAATTGGAGTTCAAGGAATAAACAACAAAACAAAAACTCCATACAAAAAGACAGCCAAAGTTGTAATCGATGCAACTGGAATGACTTCTATGCTTCGAAATCAAATTGCCAACACAACAAAGATGGAAAGAAAAATAGATCGTACAGATGTAGAATCAACAGGAAGACACATCATGTATTTTGACCAAGGAGAAGAAGATCTAACTGAATTTGATCCAAATTATTGCATAATTCATCTTGATCAAGATATTGCTCCAGGTGGTTATGGATGGGTATTTCCTAAAGGAAAAAATAAAGTAAACATAGGTCTTGGGGTTGAAAAAACACTTCTTGAAAAACGAAATCAGAGATTAGGAAAAAATGATAATGTATCCATGTTGATTAATCAATACGTTGAAAGAAATCGAGCAATTAAAAATCCAAGACTGTCAGAAGATGCTCAAGATAAGAATAATGCAACTGGAAATTTCCAAGTTTCAGTTAGAAGACAAAATGATTGTATGGTAGCAAATGGATTTGTTTTAGTAGGGGATTCTGCATGGATGCCAAAACCACTTGATGCTGGAGGTATTGGCCCAGCATTAGTTGCAGGAACTATTGTTGGAAAATGTGTAGTAGAAGCAATTCAATCAGGAGATGTTACAGAAAAAGGATTATGGAAATACAATAAAGAATTTATCAATGAATATGGTTACAAAACAGCAGGATTAGAAATTTTTAGAAAGTTAATTCAAACTCTCACCAATGAACAAATCAGTTATGGAATGAAACACTTTTTGGGGAATCTAGATGTTGAAGCAATTTCAAAAGGAGAGCATCCTGACTTTTCAAACGTTACAAAATTAGGAATGATGATCAGAGGTGCACTTAACAAAAAACTAGCTGATGGCTTACGTTTTACTACACAACAAAATAGACTCTTAACAAAACACTATTACGAGTATCCTGATTCTCCAGAAGGATTTGATGAGTGGAGTAAAAAACTACATCATATTCTTGATGAATCTAATGCTAAATTACCTCAATATCAAAACTAAGCTTTATTTGTAAACTTAATCATAAAAAAATATCAGATGTTAAAAGAGATACAATATTTAGATTGGAATAATTCAAATGAGATTTTAAAGAAAGCCTACAAGGCAAAATTATTTGTGTTGGTAATTGGTCCCAAAGGCACAGGAAAAACATCTCTAGTTAGAGATTTTGCAGAAAATATGAATATGAAGCTAGAATCTATCAATTTTAGTCTCAGAACACGAGAAAGTCACTTAATTGGAACTAAAACTTTAACAAATGGAACCGTTAGTTTTGAGGAAGGTCTTTTGATTAAATCAATGAAAGAAAGTAGCATATTATATTTAGATGAAATTAATGCTGCTGAAGCTGATGTGTTACTCAGATTAGATGAAGCACTTGATGATAGAAGACAGATTATATTAAAAGAATCTGCAGGGGAGATTGTAAAAGCCAAAGAAGATTGGTTTGTAATTGCAACAATTAATCCACTTACACATAGTGGAACCAAAGAATTACCACCGCAATTACTTAGCAGATTTCCAGTTAGAATTAGCTTAGAATATCCACCAGAAGATATTGAATTAAAAATTGTTAAAAAACATGTTTCTGGAAATCATGATTCTGAGATCATTCAGGCAATTAAACTTGCAAATGTGTTAAGACAAGCAGCTGCAGTTGAAGAATTATTCTACTCCCCAAGTTTAAGGGAAACTATTGCATTTGGAAAATTACTTGATGAGGAAATGAATCCTAAAAAAGCAGCAAACATTGTTTTTGGTAATGTGTATACACAATGGGGAAATATAGAATATCAAAAAGTAAGTGACATCATTACCTCAATGTTTGGTAATTAGATGCAATCATTACAGTTACAAAATGAGTCATTAGTTGAGATAGCCACATTTTTGATTAGAAGGTGGTCAGAAAGAGAAAATATCACAGTAGAATTTTCAGATAGAGTCAACACAAAAACAAGATTACAAGAAAATAGAGTAATTCTAACTCCAATCGAAAAAAGAATCGGAGATGAATTTCAGAGATATAGACAATTTAGAACTTCATTATGGTATGAATCTATGAGAGTAAAATTTTGCAAAAAAGTTCTTAGCAATGATCATGCGTTTGGATTTATTCTAAACACAATGGAGACTGTAAGAGTAGAACAGCTAGGAAGGAAACTTTGGAAGGGAATGGATGAAGAGATCATATTTAATTACGCATACATGCTAGTAGGTAGGCCTCAATTACAGACTGTTTATGGAAAAGCACGAATTGTAGAAGCATTTTATCAATATTTTATGTTTGGAA
>CAZQXU010000026.1:0-13348 GCA_964597385.1 uncultured Nitrosopumilaceae archaeon
AGTGACAAATTCATTTAAAACAAAAAACTACATCCATAATGGGGAAATGAAGATTTGATAAGTAACTCGTGGAATAAAACCGAAGGGGAAAGCATTTCTCAACGAGTAATGGGAAAGGTAAGACCAGACATCCCATTAAAATCTAGAATTGAAGAAGCACAAAGAAAATTACAATTTCAAATTAGTAAATTAGAAGGAATTAATGAAAAATTACAAAAAAAACATGACGGAATTTTTGAAAAAGTAGTCAATGCTCAAAAAACACACAACAATGCATATGCACAAGCATATGCAAACGAGCTTGTCCAAGTTAGAAAAATGAAAAACATGGTAAGCGGAGCAAAATTATCAATGGAACAAATCCAGTTAAGACTTAACACAGTATCTGAACTTGGAGATGTGGTAGTCACACTTAGTCCATGTATGTCCATAATCAAAGGATTGAGTCCTTCATTAAGTGGAATTATGCCAGAAGCAACATCTTCTATGCAAGACCTCTCACAAATATTAGGAGACGTAATGAGTGGATCTTCTATGGAAGGAAATGACTTGATGAGTCTTGGAAATGCTAACAACAATGCAGACACATTAGCAATTCTTGAAGAAGCACATTCGATAATTGCAGGACAGACAAAGTCATCAATACCAGACATTCCAGATACACTAAAACAAGGAACATCTCAAAGAAGAACTTCAGATGTTTTAATTTAATTAAAATCCAGAATTATTTTATTTTCTTTTTACTTTTTTGAATTAAAATTTTTTTAATTCTAGATATAGTTGGATAGCTGTATCCTCGTCGACGATAATTTGCAATCATCATCTTCCAATTTTTTAATCTCCACTGGGCCTGTTCAGAAGTAACAGAATGAATCTCTTTTTGAATTATACTTTTTCTGCCGACTTTTAATGTACCAGAATCTTTAGCAGACCATCTGTTTTTAGCAAATTTTAGACCCGATAAAATATCATTAATTGGCATTTCTTTGAAATATTCTCGTATTTTTTTTAGTTCAACTTCAGTGAGTTCCTCAGAAGTTTGTAATTCAATTATTGGTTTTTGCATGAAATCTGTAAGTGCAGGTAGTTTATGAAATCCATGCTAAATCAGAATTAACCAAAGTAGAAAATTATTGAAAAATTATCGATAAATTAGCAGTCAATCACTGCCAAGCTAGAATTTTTACAGATTTCCATATATAATGCAGTTCCAAAAATTATCACGCCAAATATTATCAGAGGGATCAGGATGAAAATTTTTGTTTTTAGACCCATGTAACATGTGAAACCTATTCATATAAAATTGTCACATGCTTAATCGATCATTATCGTAAATGTACCCCTAGTGTTTGGGTTTTGTAATAAAGTGATCATTTCTCTGGGCATAAGATCTGATGCCTTGTCACATTTTACAGCTAATGTTCTTGGACAGACAAAATTACTTTTTCGTATTACAATATCTTCATGATGAGTAAGAATCAGATCCTCATGACCCCTTCCTTCAACAATAAATTCATGTGAGCCTACTTTAATTGAAAAATTAACTTTTGAGTTTGGGTTTTGTAATTTTTTTTTAATTGAATCTGGCAAGTCTGCACAACTAGCAGAGGCATTGACACCAATAATACAATCGCCGCTTGGAGTGAGATGAGATTCTTTTGTAATTTCAATTGTTTTCTGATGATTTGATCGTATATTTTCATGACCAGAAAATTGAATCTCAAATCGCATGGGAAGAGAGGGCACCAAAGCTTAAATTAAACTTTCAAAGCATTGAAATCAAATGCTTCCTGCACAACAAGGCTATGATAGAGCCATCACAGTATTTTCACCAGACGGCAGGTTATACCAAGTAGAGTACGCTATTGAGACTGTACGAAGAGGAACTATTGCAGTTGGAATAAAATCCAAAGAAGGAATCGTAATTGCAGTAGAAGAAAAACCAAGAAAATTACAGATTACAGATGTTGCACAAAAAATATTTCAAATTGATGATCATATAGGAGTAGCAGCAGCAGGATACATTCCAGATGCTAGAAGTCAGGTAGATAATGCCAGATTCTTTTCTCAAAGTAACAAGATGATTTATGACGAAGCTGTTGAAGTCGAAACAATTGCAAAACATTTAGCTGATCAATCCCAACAATATACACAGTATGCAGGTGTTAGACCATATGGTGTTGCACTAATTTTAGGTGGAGTTGTAAATAACAATGCACAACTATATCTCACAGACCCAAGTGGAACATACATTTCATATGATGCAATTGCAATCGGTTCTGGTTCTGATCAAGTAACAGACTTTTTAGAAAAAACATACAATCATGAATTATCAATAGAAGATGCATCAGTGTTAGCGTCTGCAGCAATTTATCTATCCAGTGAAGATAGAGAAGGAACCAGTCATATCAGAATGGCACAGATTAAAACTAAAACAGAGACATTTGAACTAGTCTCAGATGAGCAGATTGCAAAATATGCAAAAACTGCTAAAGAGAAATATCCTCACGAAAAAAAGTAATCGATTTTAGTCACATGTGAGATTTAATTGCGTTGAAAATTTCTGTTGCAATCCCTGAATCAGCACTGTCTGATGAATCCTTAAAGCTAGACAAGACACGAAAGATATCCGTACTTGCAAGAGCTTGTGCAATTTTTAAAATAGATACAATTTATGTTTACCAAGAAGGAAATTATAGAGAAGACGGTAATTTACTTGTAACAATTCTAAGATATCTTGAAACCCCTCAATTTTTACGAAGACGATTATTTCCAAAGATGAACGAGCTAAAGTTTGCAGGTGTGTTGTATCCATTAAAAATTCCCAGTCACTCAACACCAGCAAATTCTAAAAAAATTAACGTTGGAGATGTAAGAGAAGGAGTGATAGTAAGTCTAAAAGGTAAAAAATTCATCGATGTTGGAATCAATGAGTTAATACCGTTTTTTGGAAAAGAAAATGTCGGTAAAAGGGCAACAGTCCAATTCAAGACAGGATATCCAGATTTTTCAGTTAAAGAAATTCAAAGAAATGAGACTCCGGTATATTGGGGTTATACTGTCAAAGAAAGAGCAAGTTTATTTTCATTGTTAACAGAATGGCAAGGAAACATCATAATCACTTCAAGAAAGGGGAGAACTGCAACAAAAGAACAATTAACAAAATATCTAAGCTCAGATCTTCCCATCTTGGTGGTATTTGGTTCACCTGAAAAAGGAGTTCATGAAATATTGGGCGGCAAAATGAAGAACGTTCAGAATGCAAAAACACTGAATTTTTTTCCAAATCAAGCAACTGAAACTGTACGTCTAGATGAAGCACTTTTAGGAACATTATCAATAATTAATGCATACAAAACAGGTTAATACAAAATGGCAGAAAAAAGAAATTTCTTAATTTTGGCAATGGGTTTAGGAGCAGTAGGAGTAATCATCGGAGCAGTAACAATATGGAATTATGCAAATAATTTGATATCTCCATAATCATATTAGATATAGTTCGTTAACCATTAATTTTTTACAAGTTAACGATGTCTCACATGGTTTATTAGACGGTTGAAGACGACTTCGATTTAACCATGGGTCATCGAAAATACGCGCAACCACGTAGAGGTAGTGCTGCATACTATCCAAGAGGACGTGCAAAAAGTATGGAGGCACGAATCAGAACGTGGCCAAAAAACAATTCTGATGAGCCAAAAATCTTAGCACACTGTGGCTTCAAAGCAGGTTGTGTTCAACTAGTCACCATCGATGATCGTGAAAAGACTCCAAATGCAGGAAAGCAACTTGTAAGTCTTGGAACAGTGTTAGTAACTCCACCAGTTTCAATATTGGGAGTTAGAGGATATTCAAAAGATCATTACGGATTACATGCAGAATTTGATGTATATGCAAAAGAATTTCCAAAAAATATCTCTAAAGAAATTAATTTTAAAAATAAAGAAGGTGCAATGGAAAATGCAGAAAAAATACTTGGCAGAGTCAAAGAAATCTTTGCGATAGTTGCAGTATCTCCACGTGATGCTGGATTAGAGCAAAAAAAGCCATACATCTTTGAAGCTTTAGTTAGTGGCGGAGATATCAAAAAACAATTTGCACATGTAAAAGAACTATTAGGAAAAGAAATTAAAATTGATCAGATTTTTGAAACAGGAGCAACAATTGATGTTGCAGCAATTACAAAAGGTAAGGGATGGCAAGGAGTCATACAAAGATTTGGAGTAAAGAAAAAACAACACAAGTCAAGAAAAACAGTTAGAGAAGTTGCATCACTTGGTCCAATTTCACCAGCTAGTGTCATGTATTCAGTCCCAAGAGCAGGTCAGATGGGATTTCATCAAAGAACAGAATACGATAAAAGAATCATGGTAATTGGCAATACTGAAAACAATCAAATAAAAATAAATCCAGATGGTGGTTACAAACACTTTGGTTTGGTAAAAGGAGATTTCATTATTCTAAAAGGCTCAGTTCCAGGAACATACAGAAGATTGATCAAACTAAGAAGTCAGATTAGAAACGCACCAGTAAAAATCACCAAGCCAAATATTTTGGAGGTAGTAATCTAATGAAAACATCACTATTAACAATAAAGGGAACTAAAGATAGCGAAGTTGAATTACCATTAATCTTTTCAACTCCATTTAGAGCTGAACTTATTCACAAAGCATTTACAAATCTAACTTCACATAAATTCCAACCACAGGGAAGACACCCAACTGCAGGTATGGATGTCGTAGCAAGATCAAACGATCCACCAACAGGACAGCACCAAGCACGTATTGCAAAGATGAAAGGTGGTGGTGGTGGAAGACAAGGTCAAGCAGGTGGTGTTGCATCAGTAAGAGGTGGAAGACAAGCTCATCCTCCAATAGTTGAGAGAGTAATTTTTAAGAAATTAAACAAGAAAGAAAACAAACTAGCATTTTGTTCTGCAATAGCTGCAACTGCTTCAAAAGATTTGGTAAAATCAAGAGGCCACAAAATAGAAGGCATCGAATCATTCCCAATTGTTGTTACAAATGACATTGAATCAATTTCAAAAGCAAGTGATATTTTCAAAGTGTTAGAAGATCTAAAACTAATGAAAGACGTAGAAAGACTTCAAGCAAGAAAACCACGTACTGGAAAATCATCACTCAGAGGCCGAAGTAAAAAAGTCGGAAAGAGCGTATTGTTTGTCACAAAAGATGCATCAAAAATAAGCAAAGCCTGCGGGGCATTGCCAGGAGTTGAAGTAAGATCTGTAAAAGAATTGAGTGTATTAGATTTGGCACCAGGCTCTGATCCAATTAGATTAACAGTATATTCAAAAGCAGCAATTGAAGAGATTGCAAAGATAAAATCAACACATCTAGAATTAATGGTGAAAGTAAGATGAATGTAGATCAAGCAAGTAAAATTATTTTGAAACCATACATTACTGAAAAAACATTTGCAATGGTAGAAAATGAAAGTAAAATTTGCTTCATTGTAGAGAGATCAGCAAGTAAACCACAGATAATTGAAGCTGTAAATGCATTATACAATCAAAAAGCTACTCAAGTAAACACAGCAAGAACAATTTACGGTAAAAAGGCATTTGTTCAATTTGAAAGTACAGAAAAAGCCAGAGACTTGGCCACAAAGATAGGAATGCTATAATATGGACAATAAGACTTCATCAATACAAAGGGAGAATAAGTAAAATGGTCAAAGAATTTCTATATCGTGGATTATCAAAGGAAGAATTAGACAACATGTCACTAGAGAAATTATTTGTAATATTTAATTCCAGACAAAGACGTTCACTCACACGTGGAATTACAGATGACAAGAGAAAACTAATCGAAGAAATAAAATCTGCAAAAGCTGGAAAAACAAAAAATCCAATTAAAACACATTCTAGAGATTTAATTATTTTACCATACATGGTAGGCGTTACAGTAAATGTTTTCTCAGGAAAGGAATTCACTCCAGTTTTAATTAAAACTGAAATGATAGGCCATTATCTTGGAGAATATGTCATAACAAACAAAAGAGTTCAACACGGTGCACCAGGTGTCGGCGCATCAAGATCCAGTCTCTACGTACCATTAAAGTGATTATCATGGGCAGATTCAAATACGCATTCCAAAATTTTGATGCAACTAAACATGTTCGCTCTTCATTAAGAGAAAAAGACATTTCACACAAACATGCACGTGAAGTAGCTGTTGCAATTAAAGGACTGTCTATTGAAAGAGCTAGAGATTATCTTCAAGCAGTAGTCAATAAAGAAAGGGCAATCGCATTTAGAAGATTCAACAATCAAGTTGGCCATAGATCAGATCCTGGAATGATGTCTGGTCGTTATCCACAAAAAACGGTAAAAGAATTCATCAAGGTATTAGATAATTTAGAATCAAATGCAGAATACAAAGGAATGGATTTAGATAGATTAAAAATTGTAAACGCAACAGTCCACAAAGGTGTGATTGTAAAAAGATTTATTCCAAGAGCAATGGGAAGGGCCACTCCAAAAAACAATGTGTTAACACATGTAGAATTGGTGGCACAGGAGATATAACATGTCAGCAGTAAAAAATGTAATTAAAGACAACTACAACATGATGCTTCTCAAAGATTACTTGAGAGTAGCAATTAAAGATGCAGGATTTTCACATGCAGAAATTTCAAAAACACCAATGGGAACAAGAGTTGCATTACATGTAACACGACCTGGCATAGTTATTGGAAGAAAAGGTTCAGGAATTAGAGAATTGACAGATAAACTTGCAACTGATTTTAAATTAAAAAATCCACAGATATCCGTAGTTGAAATAGCAAAACCAGAGCTATCACCAAGTGTAATGTGCAACAGAATGGCATCACATTTGGAGCGAGGTACAGCATTTAGAAGAGCTACAATGTGGACATTGAAACAAATTATGGACAACGGTGCCATGGGAGTTCAAATTACAATCTCAGGAAAATTACGAGGAGATCGTTCAGCATTTGAAAAACACAGTGCAGGAATTTTACCAAGAGCAGGACACCATGCAGAGGTAATTGTTGATGAGGATATTGCACATGTTAAAACTGCAATGGGATTAATCGGAATTAGAATAAGAATTGCAATTAATGAAAAATTCATTCCAGAATTTGAATTAAAAACACAAAAACTAAAGAAAGCAAAACAAATCAAAGATAAAGACACTGGAAAGATGAGAGACGAAACAGAAGTAGAACGCAAAGCAAGAACTGAATCTGAACAAATTGCAATTGAAGAAGAAAAGATGAAAGAGCTTGAAACATTAGAAGAAGAGGAGGCAAAATTACTATGACCAGACTATCGATGAAAACAATCAGAGAATTAAATGAAAAAGATCTTAAAAGTAAAATTCAAGAAACAAGAAGTGAGCTTGCAAAACTAAGAGTAGACGGTTCAAAAGGAACATTAAGAAAAGAAAGTGGAAAATTAAAACCACTAAGACACGACATTGCAAGAATGATGACTAGAGTAAATGAGTTGAAAAAGAAATGATCACAGAGCAAAACATAGCATCACATGAATTGATTGGATTGCACACAGAGATCACTGAATCATCTAATTCACAAATTATAGGATTAAATGGAACGATTACAGATGAAACAAAATCAATGATAATAATGGATACCAAAAATGGAACTAAAATGATTGCAAAGTCCAACAACAGTTGGAAATTTACCTTAGATGGTAAAGATGTTATTTTAAACGGCTTGCAAATTGCAAAAAGATCATTTGACAGAATAGGAGGAAGGGCTTGACATTAAACATTGGATTAAAAGTAAAGGCACCAAGCAGAGAATGCACAGATGCACATTGTCCATTTCATGGAAAACTATCAGTTAGAGGAAAATTGTTTGACGGTAAAGTTACAAGCAACAAAGCAAAACAGACAATCACATTACAAAAAGAATCACCAATTTACTATCTAAAATTCAAAAGATATGCAAGAAGTAAAAACACAATTCATGCACACGTACCAGAATGCATAGATGTTCAAACAGGTGATCATGTATTGACTGCAGAATGCAGACCAATATCAAAATCAGTATCATATGTAGTAGTAGAGGTTAAAGCATAATGGCAAAACAAGCAGGTAAAGGAGTATCAGAATTTCGTCCTAGAGTAACAAAAGCAATTCCAATAGGTGCACAAATAGTATGTGCAGACAATACTGGTGCAAAAATCCTAGAGATAGTCATGGTACAAAGACATCATACAAGACATGCTCAGTTAGCAGCTGCATCAGTTGGTGACTTTTGCAATGTTGTTGTAAAAAAAGGCCCTGCAGAATTAAGAAAGCAAGTGTATGGTGCAGTAATAATTAGACAAAAGTATGCAGTTCGTAGATTAAACGGTGTAAGAGTGTGCTTTGAAGACAATGCAGCTGTTTTGATTACTCCAGAAGGAGAAGTCAAAGGAACTGACATCAAAGGACCAGTTGCAGCAGAAGCTTCAGAAAAATGGCCAAGAGTAGCTAATTTGGCATCAATGGTGGTATAAAATGAAACCAACAAAGATGCGTAACAGTTTGATTTACAGGGCAACATTCCATACAAGAAGCAAACAACTTGGAAGTCAATTATCAGATGATCTTCGTAAAAAATATGGTAAAAAAAGTATCAGAGTAGTCGAAGGTGATAGCATAAAAATTGTAAGAGGAGAGTTCAAGGGAGTAGATGGCAAAGTATCCAAAGTTTCTACAAAGAAAAACAGTGTAGCTATAGAAGGAGTTAAAAAAGAAAAAACAAAAGGAGACAAATTTGATGTCTACATACACACATCAAATCTTGTAGTTACAGGATTAAACACTGATGATAAATGGAGAATTTCAAAATTAGAAGGTAAAAAGCCAACTGAGAAACCAAAAGCAGTAGTAGAAAAGCCAACTAAAGAAGAGACTACTGAAAAACCAAAAGCCGCAGAAAAAACAAAGAAAGAAGAGACAACTAAAGAAACATTAGTACCTAAAAAAGGAAAAAAGGAAGTTGAAAAATAATGGTTAGCATATCTGGAAGTAAAAAACTCAAAAGACAAATGGCTCCTCAATTCTGGGGAATCAAGAGAAAAGACAAACGATTTGTCATTACAGTTAGACCAGGACCACATAAAAAAGAATATTCAGTACCAACTGCAGTATTTCTAAGAGACGTATTAAAAATTGTAACAACATTAAGAGAGGCAAAGGCAGCAATCTATTCTGGCAAAGTCAAAATCGACGGAGTTGTTAGAAAATCACTTCATCATGCAATAGGACTAATGGATGTTGTAGAATTAGAAAATGTTCCAGAAATTTATCGTCTAGTACCAATGGAAGGAAAATTACTAAAACCATTACAAATTAAAGAATCAGAAAAAACAAAAAAACTAGTCAGAGTTACAAGTAAAACAACAATTAGCAAAGGCAGAATGCAAATAGGATTTCATGATGGCCGTTCAACAATTTCAGACACCAAAGTAAATGTTGGAGACACATGTTTAATTCAAATTCCAGATCAAAAAATTCTTGAAGTCATAAAATTGGAAAAAGGTGCACATGTTTTGGTAACTCGTGGTATCAACGCAGGACAGATGGGAACAATTGAAACCATTGAAGAAGGAACTTACATTTTACCTAAACGTGTAGTATTGGTTTTAGGTGATAGAAAAATCGAAATTCCAACAGACATCATACTAGTAGTAGGAAAAAAGGAGCCTCTAATTCAAATAAAGTGATCATATGTCCCAAATAACAGAATCCCCAATGAAGAAAATAACTTTAGAAAAAGTTGTCCTAAACATGGGTTTAGGAAAATCTGGCGATATCATTGTAGTAGCAAAAAAAGCACTAGATCATATCTCAGGTAAAAAATCATCTGCACGCGAGGCAAAAGAGACACAAAGAGAATGGGGAGTCAGAAAAGGAGAACCAATAGGAGTTGCAGTTACAGTAAGAGGACAAGATGCACGTGATTTGTTAAAACGATTACTTGATGCAAAAGCTAATCAGATAAACGGCAAATCATTTGACAATTTTGGAAACTTTTCATTTGGAATTAAAGAACACATCGATATACCTGGAGTAAAGTACGATCCACAAGTCGGAATTTTAGGTCTAGGAATTTCAGTAACTTTAACAAGACCAGGATATGGAATTAGAAGAAGAAGCAAGCACAAAGCAAGTGTTGGAAAATCACACACGATTAAAAGTCAGGAAGCAAAGGATTATCTAGTAAAAGAGTTTGGAGTCACGATAGTATAATGGCAAAAGATAGATCATACGAAGCAACAGGAAGAAAGAAACATGATTTTGGTAGAGGTTCTAAATGGTGTAAACGATGTGGAGATTATACAGCTGTAATTCAAAAATATGAGTTAATGTTATGCAGACGATGTTTTAGAGAAGTAGCAACATCTTTAGGCTTTAGGAAAAATATGTGATATAAATGCCAGCACAGAACATCTTAGCAAATCTATTTGTAACTTTATACAATAACGAAGCAAGAAGAAAAAGCGATTGCATAATTCTTCCAACTTCAAAATTAGGAATCGAGGTACTCAAAACACTTCAAAAAGACGGATACATTGGAGAGTTTGAACATATTGATGATAAAAGAGGCGGAAAATTCAAAATCAAACTGTTAGCAAAAATTACAAAATGCGGAGCAATTTCACCAAGATTCAAAGTAAAAAATACAGAGTATAACGACTGGGAACAGCAATACTTACCAGCTTACAATAGAGGAATGTTACTAGTAACAACAAATCAAGGAGTCATGTCACATCATGATGCCGTAAACAAAGGATTGGGAGGATTTTTGATAGGATATGTCTACTGAGCAGATAGAAAAATTCCAAGAAGTGGTAGATATACCAAAAGGAGTTAAAGTAACTTTAAAGAAAAACATGATGCATTTTGAAGGACCACTTGGCAAAACTCACAAAAACTTTAGAAACATTCCAGTAAACATTGAGATCAAAGACGGCAAAGTCATACTAAAATCACAAGGATATAGAAAAAGAGACTATTCCATACTTCACACTGCAAGATCAATCATTAGAAATCTTTGCGAAGGCTTGGTTGTAGGTTATACAATTAAAATGAAAATAGCATTTGCACACTTTCCAATCACAGTAAAGGTACAAGATAAAACTGTATTAATTGAAAATTTCCAAGGAGAGAGATCATCTAGAATTACAAAAATCATAGGAAATACAAAAGTAGTTCCAAAAGGAGAAGATGTAATTTTGACAGGAGAGGTATGGAATCACATTACTCAAACAGCTGCAAACATTGAGCTTCGCAGCAAAGTAAAAGACAAAGATCATAGAGTTTTCTTAGATGGCGTTTACGTATATGAGAAGAAAAAAGGCATAGAAAAATAACAGATTCCAATTATCAATAATATCTCATGACTCTTGATCCTGAATTTTCAAAACAAACTTCATCATTAATTGAACAAACTTTAGAACTATACAAAACAGCAGGTGCATCACCAAGAGTAGGAGAGCTTTGGAATTGTCAAAATGTTGGCGATTTTCTTTGCGGGTTTTTTGTTGGAGAGATGGTAGGTTCTGCATTAAGTGCATTTCAGATTGTACACAAACGTGAACCGACAGCAGATGAACATATGGAGATTATTGAACTTGTTGAAAATCATTCTAAAGAGATTAAAGAATTCTTTGCAAAATTCAACTAAAGACATTCAACTTTATGATAAATCTCATGGGCGCAAGGATTAAATCGCTTTTACTAAGGTACAAACTTGTGCCTCCCTAGCTCAGCGTGGTAGAGCATCCGACTGTTAATCGGATGGTCATCAGTTCAAGTCTGATGGGAGGCGCTTCTTATCTTTAGTCTCAAATTTTGAAACATCATTTCTCAAATTATGGTTAAATTTTACATATCATTAACAAATGTTTCTAAATTCGAATTTAGAAATATTGATCGATTGACACTATTTGGTTTACTCTATTAGACAGGTTAGATCTAATAGATGATCGCATATCTAGTATAATGCAGGAGGATTACATTGGTCAGAACTAGAAGGGCCAACAGATATTGTGTTGACTGTGGGGCCAGACTGGTGTACTATCCTAGATTATCTAACCCAAAAGCACCAAATGAACATAGAGTACTGGTATATGCATGTCCTGATTGTACGGAAGATTTTGAAAAACCAAAAATGTTCTCCATTAGACGAAATCAGGTAGATGATCCTCTTGAGACAGTAGAGATAGAGATAACTCAAATCCAGAAAAAATTGGGTTGAAAATGAAGGAATTTTATTAGCAGATTTACAAGATTGAAAACAAAATGGAAAACGTAAAATCTAGAAGCAATGGGTGGTATGTTTTACCGATATTTCTAGGATGGATTGGCGGATTAATTGCTTACTTTATTTTGCGACGTGATGATCCTAGGAAAGCAAAGAATTGCTTGTATTTGGGGATAATTTTAGGTATTGTTGGATTAATTCTCAACATCATTATCATTGCACAGATGCCAGAGTTTACGCCATCTTTTAATGCCAATATCTAAAAAATAGCCATAGAGTATCTATTGCAAACAGGCGTAGATTTCTATTATTTCTAAATTCGAATTTAGAAACATTATAAATTCATACAGGCAGATATGTGAATTTAGAATCATATAGAACTAGTCTGAGATATGAAGTGATGGGCGCCTCAAGAATGCGAGATAATGTAGAAAGATGGTTAATCCATGAAGGTCTCTCATTTGAGGATATGAAAAATACAGAAAATACATTTCAAATTCTGGTAAAGCATGCAGGAAAATACGGAATTCCTGCGGAAATTTTTGAACCAAAATCTCAACCAGGAGTTATAGTCATAGGGGCAAAAGTGATAATGAAAGATAATCAAATTTCAAGATACTTGGGATTTACAGAAGATGAAAAAGAAAAATTTGAGAGAAGAGTTGCAGAATATTGTAACTCGATACAAGCAATTAATCGAATTGTTACCGAAGATGGTAAGCAAAAGGTAGGGGTATTTGTCGTATTAGATGACAAAGACAACATAAACCAGCAAACTGTTCTAGATGCACTAAGCAGAGTATCCGAATTGCATGAAAAAACATCTAGATTTTTGATGAAAACTTTCTAGTAGGATCATATTTCAAGATGACATATAGACAGTTTTTGGGCAAATAATTTCATTTAGAATACAAAATTAAAAAATTACGCAATTTCTTGGATTTATCAAAATTACGCCTACGCGTTAAACCCCCCTTGAAAAATTGTATGTTTAGTCATAACGTGATTTTATCAAAAATGGTCATTTTGATGGGGGGGTTAACACTTGTGCCTAGCAGGGAAAAGCAACCACAAAACCACC